>DAOVJP010000071.1 GCA_030673205.1 Thermoplasmata archaeon | reverse complement strand
AGAGAAAAATGCATCAACGAGTCAAACCCCCATATAATATGTAGCAGACTGCTCTTTCTGTTTGAGGATTTCATAATTGCTGTCCCATAGGGCGCAAGGCATAACTCTTTTTTATCAGGCATGACTTTTTCTTGAATAATTCCATAACTCAACAGCAACTTTATTTCGTTACTCGGTAAAGAATCAATTTGTGTAAGGTTACTTAATGTCTCTAAAATTCCAATTGCAGTGATCTTCTTTTGCCACGACACAAACCTAGGCGAAGGAAATTTAATCTCTCCTCCAGATAGAACAATTATTACATCTGGATTTAAAAAATCCAAAATTTTTCTTGAATCTGCAGTCGCGGTTATAAGTGACCTGTTTGTCTCTCTTGCAATATTAGATAGGGTCGAAGATACGAATGCAGAATTAATTGGGTCTAAGAAAGAACAGAATTCATCAGCAACCCATATTGCCTTTTCCTCATCGACAAGTTTGGCAGCAGCAAAACGATATTTCTGTCCATGAGATAGGTCATATGATGATTTAATGTAAAGATGTGCTTCACACAAGCCTACCGAGTTCAATAGTTCAATAGCTCGTTCTCCATCTCGACCAAAACTTTCAACTAAAGAAGATGCGGGATTATTTTGTATATCTAGGCGCCCTACACTTTTTTGTATGTTGCTGGGAATCACCGTGCCAGAAGAAAGAACTTTTCTTCTCGAAAGAACGTCAAGCAGACTAGTCTTGCCGCTCCCACTAGACCCCGTGATCAATGTGATAGCCCCCGGAGGGATTGATAGATTAATACCTGAAGCAACCAAAACAGGTGAGAGGGGATTTATTCCAAAAGCGCCCTGTATTTCCTTTTCCCCATTTGATAAAGGCACATTTAGGTATATGTCATGAACACTCTTTACTGTCTCTCGTATTTTGCTATAAGCTACTTTTTCGGAGTAGCTTCCATCTCCATTTTGTATCCTTTCTTCAAGTGCTGAGACTATTTTTGCAGTCAACTTCTTTGCTTCAGTGCGATTGTTCTCTATTTTTTCTATTGCAAAAGAATGTTCTTCTTTCCCAATCAAGTCTAGGTTCTTTTTAATGTGATGACAATGTTCCGTTAAGTGGGAGTTGAATTTGTCAATTTCATTTTCTATGTTATAGAATGTTGCTTCGATATCGTTGAGATCATAACTCTCTCCATGTATCTTCGATTCATTGAGACAAGCACCAATATTTTCATTAAGATCTTCAGAGCGCTTGATTAAAGATTCCAGCAATTGTATCTGCAATTTAAGGAACGTTTTTTGTGTTTCCACTATTGTATTGAGGTTTTCTATTGCTGGTGACCAGAAATCATCTGTGGAATAACTGATCTCGCCGGATATTACGACAAGGTGAGGGGCGTTTGTTCGTTTCTGTCTAGTCACTGCTTTGTTCTTTTTCTCTTTCACCTCAAATTCTTTCACTTTTGCTTCGATTTCAGGGACCAAGCCTATGGCATAATACGGTTTTGGCTTTCGTGTCTTCAGCTTTTCTCTATCGATGCTAGCTCTAAAATGTCCTTTTCCCTGTCCATTCTTCACGTTTTCTCTGTAGAACACTGTTTCATTTCCTTTGGTGTTCCCTATCAAGTGCATTCCGGCTTTAGTGAATATGGGATGGAACTTTCCCATTTCAGCCACAGTCTCTAAAATAAAAGGCGCCTTACCTAGCACATTCCAGTATTCCTCGCAGTAAGTAATTGCGGCTTTTGTCAATTTGATGCCAATTCCCATTCCCCTCCTCTCAGGATGCACAACCACGCGGGCAATTCGTACTACACCATTTATTCCATTTCTTCGTTGTAGTGATTCATTCCATCCTAAAATTTTATTTCTTAAACTGGACAGAAGTGGTGCAGAGTTCAATAGCAGATACCCCACTATCTCTTCATAGCCTTCGCTTCTGATTTTAGCAATCAGATAATGCTTTCTTCCCCAAAGATTTTCTTTTCCTATATAATGGTGTTTAGCTAATTTTCTTACTTCAGCAAGCTCTGTTGTGTCAGTAATCTCTTTAATCGTCAAGCTAATTCCATTGCCCAACTTGTGTTGCTGTTCAAAATAGGGATATAATTTGCACTCCCCGTTCTTCTTACAACTTCTCTCAGCCACCTTTTTTATCTCTAGAATTTTTCCGTTTCTTCTTCTAATATGAAAAGTATCTGAATATCTCTGGTCGTTGGATACATATGTAAATCTGCTGAGGTTGATGACACTCTTTTCAGATATCCCTGAAGATGTTAACGTCAATTCTTTGTAGTCCTTCTTTGGACGAATGCTTTCTATCTTCCAAAGCGTTTTTTGCCTAGGCATCCTCCGACCCATATTCTCCTCCTCTAATAAGTCTTTCAGGCGACTTCACACACTATTCCCTGTAAAATCAGCAGGGAGGATGCTGGGTGTAAACTCGATTGATATTAATTGAAAAACGGCCAGTACCACGAGTTTCTTGCCCCATGGAATGAAGCGTACATGTATGCCCCAATACTTAGACACCTTGCCGTTGGTATGTGATATGGTGAAAGAATGAAAACCGAGAACGTACATTATCAGAGACCCTCTGGATGTCACGGAGATTGCGCCCATTGCACGAACCCCTTGTGCTGAGGCCGACTATGCTCCAGGGAAGAACGGAGCAAGGAAGAACACGGTGACAGCCAGGAGCACCCCGAGTATCCCTGCTATCTGCCATTTGGAATATTTGCACAACTTTCTCAACTCCTCGGTGGCAGGTGCAAGCGGCAGGCGCTCCGTGGCCGTTATCATGCTTTTGTAATTCGCCATAGACCCTCGATACCCAATTATTATGAAGAAGCCACCAAGGACGTATAGGGGCAGGAGGAGCGAAGGGTTTATGCTCCCCCCCTTCTCCATGAACATCATATACAACCCCACAAGCTCTAACACAACCCCGCTAGCCAGGGTCCACAACCCGATCTTGAGCGACCTTGTCAACCCCCATCTCACGGGAGGGGTGAGGATCCGATGTTTGACATCTTCCTGGTAATCGATGGCCTGATTGCCGAACTCCAGACCATAGTGGGCTATGGCAAACCCGGTGAAGAGGACAAGCACGGGGAAGGAAATACTCCCTCGGACGGAGTACACCAGGAAGGTCGGCGGCAGGAAGAAGCCGCAGAATGAAAGGCTCAGCGCGCTCAACACCCCACGCTCCTTGAACTTGAAAGGCTTCAGAGAATAGCCCAGCCCCGTAAAGGCGCCCATGAGCATTATGGCCAGGGGTACGTATGAGCCGATCCACAGGGATATATGGAGAGAGAGCATGATGGCTAGGACGATCTGGAACACCACCAGTCTCATCAGGTTCTTCTTCCCTATGGCATCCACCGCCAAAGGCATGTTCGATTTGAAGGTCCCATAGGTCTTGTCGATATCATAATCCGTGAGGGTGTTTATCAAAAACCCCGCGAAGAAGAAGGAGAAGAAGGCCACGAAGGCCTCGACGGTCCGCAAACCCACCAACAAAGATAGCTCGGTCACCCCTAGCATCAACACGACAGGCAGAGCAGGCATCTCCCCAGGCATATACTCGAACCTCGCCGCAATGCTATATGCCTTCAACCTGCCCATCGCCATGCTTGCACCGTTGCCTCCCGGTAACAGGGCTGTGGGTTAAGAGTTTTTACCCTGCTAGGAGTAGATATGCCTATGGCCAAAGAAGTGAGTGAACATTGAGGTATACATGTTCACCCTTGCGCGACTGGCCGCAAAGCACTCACGAGAACAGAACGTCGAAAATGATGCGCGGGGGCTGCCCTCCGATGTTCAGCACTTTGCCTCGGTGGGCTCATGGGAAGACGCCTTTTCCCTCTCCTCGACGCCGATCTTGAGCCCTTCACATACGCAGGATATGTCCACGCGGGTATCACGGCAGCCGTCCTTGATCAGAGGGATGCCATAGCCGGGTATGTTGGCCGCGCTCAATATCTCCGCGGCCTCGACGAGCTCGAAGTGACAGGCCACGCCAATGACGCCGTCGAACTGGTATTTGCTCAATATCTTGTAGACCATGCTCCCACCAGGGACGATGAAGACACGATATCCAGCGGCCTCCGCGATCTCCTTTATCTGGGCTATGTCGCAGTTTCCGCATTTCACGCATTCGAGCCCGTACTCGCCCTGGGTCGCCATGCAACTCTCAGAATTGTGCATGCAGTGGGGAAGGAAAAGAGCTCTCTCGTTTGTAGGTACGCAAGCAAGTTTCTCAGTGTTCTGGAGGTTGATGAGATCGACTATCTGTTGATTTCGTTCTACATCCCTACACACCTCGTTCACAACTCCTTTTCACACGCGGAGTGTAACCACTATTCACGGCCAGTGAAACCCCTTCTTCTCTCACAACCACGTACTCGTCGCGAGGCTCGAGCACCAGGCGAGGCAATATCTTCCATGGCCGTGGAATTTTCGGTAGAGGGCGTGGGATCACGGGTGTCGGAAGCGTGATGTTCTCCCAGCCGTTAGGTTCCGTGACTGGGTAGTTGTCCACATTGCAAAGGCAGCCCCCCATCCATCTGGGTATGTCCACGATGCCATCGGAGCCGGGCCAGAGCTGTTTGGAGCCGGAGAAGAAATCGGGCCACGTCCAATCGCTCCAGTAATTGCCTCCGCCTGGGTAGCCGTTGTCCCATATCGTGTTCTCCCCTCCTACGGCCTGGACGTTGTTGTCTATGAAGTTATTGTGGTATACGTGTGCGTTATATGACAGGGATATGTGGATCCCCTCTTCGTTGTTCACTACATGGTTGTCCCTCGCCACATTATTATGTGACTCGGATACCAGTAGCCCGATCGAGCAGTTGGATATGTGGTTGTCCCGCACCACGTTGTTGTGGGAGCCGGTACATAGTCGGATACCGTACGTGTTATCCACGACCAAGTTCCCTTCTATGGTGCAGTTCTCTGCGCCGTCCAGTCGAATGCCGGAACAGTCCTCGTCCGTGCCGCTGCCGGTGATGGTGAACCCAGTTATGTTCACCCAGTTTGCGAGCACATAGACCACGTTCCCCGTGCCGTTAGCATCTATTGCGGTGGTCTCCATGCCCTCGCCTATCAGGGTGAGGCTCTTATCGATCATCACGTTCTCGTAATAGGTTTCGTTGGCGGCGGTTATCGTGTGGCCATCCAGGGTATCCGTGTCGTCTATGGCGGCCTGGATGGTGTCGAAGTATTTGTCGGTGTTGGTATTATGGACGGGGCCAGGCGGTGGCGGAGTATTATTCAACCAGCCATCCTGTTCGGTGAACGGGTAGTTGTCCTGGTTGCTGCCGCCGGGGATGGCATAGGGGTTGTCCACGATGCCGTCCGTGCCCGGTTGGTCCTGGTCGGGGCCGCCCATAGTATCGGGGGCGGCCCAGTCGTTCCAGTAGTTGCCGCTATCTGGGTAGGGGAGGTTCCAGGTGTTGTTTCCATCTGAGTCATCGTATGCTTGATTGGTGTTAGAGATGAAGTTGTTATGGTAGATGGTGTTGTTGCTGGAGAATTTGAGATAGATGCCGCACAAGTTGTTGTTGTTTGTGACGGTGTTCTTGGCAATGGTGTTATTGCTAGACAAGTAGAGGCAGATACCAATCTTGGTGTTGTTGTCTACGGTGTTGTTTATGATAGTGCTGTTGCTGGAGGTATCGAGCCAGATGCCGTACCAGCCGTTCGAGGAGGCGTTGTTGTTCGCCAGTGTGTTGTTGTTAGAATAGTAGAGATAGATGCCGTCATAGGCGTTGTTGCTGGCGTTGTTGTTCGCCAGTGTGTTGTTGCTGGAGGATTTGAGCAGGGTGCCGATCCCATAGTTATTGTCTGCGGTGTTGTTGGCGACAATGTTGTTCTTAGAGGATTCGAGGGTGATGCCGACTCCATAGTTGTTGTCTGCGGTGTTGTTGGCGACAATGTTGTTGCTGGAGGATTCGAGGGTGATGCCGTCGTAGGTGTTGTTGTTGGCGTTGTTGTTGGTGATGGTGTTGTTGCTGGAGGATTCGAGGGTGATGCCGTCGTAGGAGTTGGTGTTAGCGGTGTTGTTGGTGATGGTGTTACCAGTAGAGTCAACGAGGTAGATGCCACAGTAGTAGTTGTTGTTGGCGATGTTGTTGGTGATGGTGTTGTTGCTGGAGAATTTGAGGATGATACCGTATATTGTAACATAGTTACTGCCAGCTTCGTTGTTGTTGGTGATGGTGTTGTTGCTAGAGCTATAGAGGTATATACCATGGTCGTTGTTGTTGGCAGTGTTGTTGGCGACACTGTTGTTGTTGGAAATATGGAGCCAGATTCCGATGTGGCTGGTATTGGCGGTGTTGTTGGTGATGGTGTTGTTGTTGGAGGATTTGAGGTAGATGCCATATAATCTGTTTGAGTTGACGGTGTTGTTGGTGATGGTGTTGTTGTTGGAGGATTTGAGGTAGATGCCACACCAGTAGTTGTTGTTGGCGGTGTTATTGTCAATACGGCAGTTCTGGACATTATATAATTCGATCCCGGCATCTCCGTAGAGGCTTCCACTCCCCGTGACCGTGAGCCCAGTTATATTCACCCAATTCGCGGTCACGTGGATCACGTCCCCGACTGCCGCAGCGCCACCAGCATCTATTGTAGTGATCTCTATGCCCTCGCCCACAATACTCAGCGTCTTATCCACCTTCACGCTTTCATAGTACGTCCCCGCCGCTACGGTTATTGTATGCCCATCCAACGTATCCGTGTCGTCTATGGCGGCCTGGATGCTGCTGAAGCATTTCAGGAGGCTTTTCTACAACAGGCGGAGGAACAGATTGAGCTTGTAGGTGAGCGGGCAAAAACGACCGCTGGGCAAATTGACGTTCTTACTAGCAGTTGGAAAGACTTT
>DAOVJP010000009.1 GCA_030673205.1 Thermoplasmata archaeon | reverse complement strand
CATCCGTCGCACCTGAGCACTAGACTCGCCACCAGTCCCATGAGCTCTTTGTACTCCTTGGGGATGGCCCCCTCCTCATAGGCCTGATGGTCTAGCGCGAAGAATCTCCGTGTCACCTTGCCCCCATTCGCGATTATCCTCTCGTTCATTTTGTCGCGATAATCCCTCATCTCTTCCACATTCTGCTCCATGTCCTATTCCTCCTCTACATTCGATCCTGTATTATCTACACCAGCTCCTGTTCCCTCTACATCCGCGCCTGTTTTCCTTGTTCCCTCCTCTGCCTCATACATCTCAACGCCTTTGAATAACAGGGGCGCGGTATCCATGCAGAGGTCGTACATCCTCTTGGCCATCTCGCGAATCTCCCACTGCGCGGCCTTATGAAGTCTGAGCTTGAAGAAATGCCGGAGTTCCCGGGCATTCATGGTTATGACGATCTTGGTGGTGCAGGCGTTGGGCAGAAGATAGCGCGCATCCTCCGGTGGGACCAGTTCTAGAAGCTCGTCGTAATCCTCCGCCAACCTTTCCATGGTCTTCTCGAACCTCTCTCTGCCCCCACCCTCCAATTTCGGCGGAACGATGTAGGAGAAATTCTCCAGCCTCACATATCTCTGGCTTTGCTGGCTGTAGCTGGCAACCCGGTGGCGCACCAATTGATGGGTCAGCGCTCGGCTTACTCCCTCCACGTAGAAAGTGAAGGAGGCGTGTTCCACAACGCTCTCGTGCTGCTGCATTAGCACGTAGCCTAGCACTCGTTCCATGTGACCTCTGCTCATCCCATCCATCATCTCCACGAAATCCTTTTCCTCCGGTTCGTGGGTGAGTTTGGCCGCCGCGCAGCATATTCGCTCCGGGTCGGGCGTGTGGGCAAGCAGGAGCACTTTCATGGTAGACGCCTCTTTCTCCATATTCCGCCCCAATGCAACACCCGGAATAAAAGCATGATGGAAGCAAGAATACCCTTAGGGGGCGCAATCCTTAAGAGCCCCCGCATCTTCTCAGTTAGTGAACAGGTATGGGTGGATACACGTGAGCCAGATAAGATTGCTTATATTGGATGTATTGAAGCCCCACGACCCGTCTATAATAATATTGAGCCAGCGCATAAGCGCTTTGGACGGGGTCTACGGGGTGAACTGCGTATTGGAAGAGGTGGACCAGGAGACCATGAGCGTGAAGGTCACCATAGAGGGTTCAGACATAGATTTTTCTATGGCCCAGGAGGCCATAGAATCTTGTGGAGCGGTGATACACAGCATAGATGGGGTCTCCGCGGGCCGCCGAAGGGTGGAAGAGGTGGAGACACCACAGGACAGGTAGACCAGTGGTCTAACTGGTTTCCTTTTTCTTCTCCTGAATATGGGAGGCGATGAGCTTGAGCACCTTTGTCTTGGGCTTGTCACTCACAACCAGAAGCCGACCGCTCTTCTCCCACCAGAAGAAGGGGTGGGCCGCGTCGGCGTCTATCTCGTATCTCAGTCCGGCCGCGTCGGCCGCGCTGGCTATACGCTCGAGCTTCGGGCTATCCATGGATATCTTTTTGGGAACGCGTCTGCCCTCCGCCCTGCTGACCCGTCTATCAAAATAATGGGGCCACACGATCGTCCTGGTCTCGTGGCTCCTTTTTCTTACCATGGTACCATGCCTATTCCTTTATCAGGACCGCGTTGATGATGCCATCCTGGCCGGGTCTGGAGGTGATACGTGCGAGGCCTTTGCTCGTCCTTATGGTCGCTCCCTTCGTCAGAATATTACGCTGGACATAGTTGGGGTTGCAGGGATTGGAGACCACGGTCTCTATGGTGGCTCGGGAAGCCTTCTTGGTCTTTGGATTCAACACGTTCACTGCCTCGTGCGCCAACACGCGGACCTTCTTATGGCCAGCCCTGGTCCTGATATGTTTGAACCGGGGATCCCCTACGACGGTGAACTGCCTCTCTGATCCTATCTCTCTCTTCCTCTTGCCCCTGGCGAGCCTGATCCTGCCGCCGCTGGGCTTTCTTTTCGAACGTCCCTGCCATTGTGCCATGCTGATACCTCTAGGGGAAAGAGCCCATACCAGGGTGTTATATATAAGGATTATGTAGGAGACACAGGTTGTGGGCAGCCTATTCTGGCCCTAGCATGCCGCTCATCCGCACCACTTTCAACTTTCCTTCTTTCTCCAGCGGACCGTACATGAGGTTCATCCCCATGCTGTCGCTGGGCATGTGGCCAGCCACGATGACGTTGATGTGGTGCTCCTTCGCCAGCTCCATGTGCTCCTCTTTGAGATGCATGAACACAGCGGTGCCGACCCCCGCTGCTTCCAGGGCCTTGTAGATGGTCTTGGGGGCGCCGGTGCCCCCGGCGAACTTCACCACCACCTTGCCACATCTCCCGTTCTTATCACCCACGATGACATGGGGACCGTTCTTGAGTCTCACGCCTGTCCTGTATTCCGGCAGCTTCTTCAACTCCTCGCACACATCCCCCAGCGTATAGGTGTTTGCCGCATCCAGATATTTCTGGATATGGGTGTGCACCAGGATATCGGCGGGGCTGTGCGTGTTCATGAACGGCATTCCCAACAGCCGGGCGGTGTCCACGGACTGCTGGTGGTTCAGAGGCATGATACTACGCATCACCTCCTTCATGCGCGGCTCCAAGATCTGTTCGCCCACGTTAACAGGCACGCCCCAGCCCTCATAGAAATCCACTTGGATGCCCATCACCTCGTGCAGACCAGGCATGCTAGTGCCCCGTGGGTGGTGGCCGATGACCAGGTCTATCTGCTCTCCTCTTTCCCTTAGCCGGTCGGCCAGCAAGAGTTCCGCGCTGTCTATGTTGATGCCCATCATCACACGAGATACCTCTGGATCGTCGGGGTTGTTCAGAACACGGCTGTCCACATAGGGATTCCACAACCGCTCCTGGTCGAACTCCCACTTCTTCTCCTCGGGGAGCGCGTCATACTCCTTTTTCACATCCGCCAAGACCTTGGCCAACCCATCTTTTCCACGGGGGTCCGCCTCTATGCCGCGCGTTATCACGTATTTGAAAAGTTCCGAGACCTTCATGTTCTACACCCGCAACGGGAAAGGTGAATGGATGTATAAGGATTGTGGGGATATGGCACATGGTATCCCGAAATGATTAAAACGCCCCATCTCAAAACTTTATATCCTCTGGATCCATTCATGCCTCATGCCTCCCGAGTATCTGCGGTGGGTCTTTGCCATCTCCGTTGCCCTCGTTCCCGCCATTTTCTATGTGCGGTATATCCGGAATATAGAGAAGTATTACAGGGAGCCCTGGACCCATGTGATGGGACTATTCCTGTATGGTGGGCTGGCCGCTCTGCTCTTCATCGGGGTGACCTCCTTCGCTTACGGGGCGTTGTTGCGGGAGCAGGGCTATTATTCATTGGATAAGGGCATATTGAACGTTCTGTTGATATGTCTGGCACTGCCTGTTCTCGCAGAGGTGATGAAGCTCGCTGGCCTCCCGTTCATAAAGGGAGAGTTGGACGAGGTGGAGGATGGGCTGATACACGGCGCGATATGTGGGATCGGCTTTGCCGCCGTCGCCAATATGTTCTATCTCTACTCGAGTTTCACTTTGGATCCTATGGACCTGGCCATAGGTGCCATCCCATCCATCTCGTTCCTGTTCCTGCACGCTAGCGCGGGCGCCGTGGGCGGCTATGGCGTCTCTCGGTTCTACGTCGAGGGGGAGAAGAGGTACCTCCTGCCCTATTTCCTGGGTGGGGTGGTCATACACGGGGGTTTCAACGCGCTCTCCGTGGCTACCCAGACACTTGAGGGTGTCCCTTCCGGAGCTATCATATATCTCGTGGGGCTCCTGGGAGTGCTTCTCCTCTCCAACCTCGTGTTCAGGACCATAAGGCACAGGATGCACGTGCTCATAAAGGAGCTGGATGAGGAGACGGAGAAGAATCGATCGGAGGGTAGGGGGGAGGCGAAGGGGGGTGGACAAGTGGGAGTAGATGTGGAGGTTGAGGCGGTGATGGGTGCAGAGTATAGTGAGCATGCCGGGAGATGAGGAAGAGGATGTTGGTGGAGAGAGTGTGAAGGACAAGGCGATGGAGGAAGAGGGGTCGAGGTTGAGCGGAGCCTCACACGCCCCGCCGTCTGAACTCCTTTGAACCGTCGCATCGTGGGAAAAGGGGGTACTGGGCACACTCTTTGCAGATTCGCATGGTACGGAATCCATTGTACACGTTGTAGCTGATGGCGGTCATCAACGTGACAACGCCCAGCAACAATCGTATGGAGGAGTTAGTGGCTAGGAGGATAGACATCATGGCAAGTGCTAGTGATACCCCCAGCAACATGCGGAAAGCGATGTGTGCTCTCTTTCCTATGGATTCACCAATGATTATCTTCCTGCCGATACAGGCGGCGAGCAGAAGAACAGCGGTTGCGAACAAGGATTCATAGGATAATTCCGTAAGATAAGAGAGGACCCATAGGGTGAACAGTGTAAAGAGGAGCGTGGGGTATGTGAAGAGACATCCCATGCACACCCTACGCCCTCGTATCGTGATAACATGGTGAGCGAACTTGCTGCAAGAAGGGTGATGGGAGAGTATGAAAGGCTCCTCATCTAATCTATCAGCGATGCGCTTGCGGATCGATTTTGGAGGATCGGGTCTAGCGCCCATATTATTGACCACAGTTCTAGATATATCCCGGTATGCAGGGCAACCGCTCTACACGCCTATTGTGGAGGGTATTGCTGTGGGGGATATTGTTGTGGTGGAGGTGGGGGGTATCCAGGTGGAGCTCCGCCCATAGGGGGCGCGCCACATCTGGGACATGCCGTATATCCTTCAGGGATATCCCCTCCGCAGTTCTGGCACAGGCGTGTTTCCTCGTATTTCATGAGGAAGTAGATGATCGCTGCGGGCCAACAACACAATATCAATATTATCAGGACCAACAGGCTTCCCGTGAATTTCTTACTGCTTGCCATCTTCATTCAACTCCTAGTATCTTTCCAGAGTTCATCGGCCTACATCTCCCAATGCAAACCTTCACTTGGGATCAATGGACTATTGGTACTTATATATTCCGAGATGGAAGAAATACATCCGAAGTCTTAAATCCCCCCTCGTTGCTTTCCCCCACGGGTTGCTATGGGAAACAGCGGTAGTTCTACAGAGAAGGAGGTCAACCTCTCCATGTCCATCTGCCCCTACGAGCTCGGAGGGAGGGTGGCTACCTTCCCTTGTAAAGAGTGCAAAGGAAGAGGCACGTTGGACAGTATCAAATGCCGGGCAGGTGTCATCCGGGTGCTGGCAGGGGAGCATGGCTTGGACCTCGTCGTCCTGGCGGAGTACAACGAGACCATGTATTCATCGGAGGCCGTGGAGGTGCTGGCTCTCCTGGGCGATATGGTGAGGGAACTGGACGCATTGTGTGAGGAGCGTTTCGAGACCCGCTCCTTCTCTTCCATCAGGTGTGGCAAATGCCCCTTCGACCCGGGCCGACTATATCCCAAGATAAGGCGCCTGTTGTTCGTGGATCTGGGCAAGTGCTATGATGCCATACGACAGCCGTTGTTGGAAAAACAGCCCGAGGATAAAGCCTGTTCTTCCTGTTCCGAGGGGGCTAGGGACCGCCTCTTCTTCCTTCTGCACATGGTGGAAGAGGCCCGGCGTCTTGTGCTGAGGAGAGGTCTGGGTGTGATCGTGGAGGAGAAGGAAGAGGAGAGGAAGAAAGGGCCGAAGGCGAAGAAGGATAAGAGCGCCGGGTCACGAAAGCTTTTGAAGGGGTGTAAGGGCGTAGACGTGTCCAACCTGCAGAGCGCGTTGAACGCCGTGTTCACTTCCTACAAACGGATACGTCCGTGTTTCTCGAATGCCTGGCTGGACCCGCTTCCTCCCAAGGAGGGAGTGCTCGTCCGGGGCAAGCACATAGATGGGGCTAGGGTGCGGTTGCTCCAACTCCCGTCGTCCTCCCAATCCTTCTATCATCTCCTCCCGGGCGAGTACAGATATAAGAGGGAGGATGTTCAACTCATCCAGGATATGAGGGAGGAACTATTGTCACGCGAAATGAGAGATGTAGGCTTGGGCGACCAAGAGGCCATACGCACCTACATCGAACATGCGGCCGTCTCTGGTTTGACGCGGATGCTCCGGGGAAAAGGTATGTCGCGACTAGAGGCTGCCAACAAGGCCGCTCCAATGGCCAAGGTGCTCGCCAGATACACGGCGGGAATGGGCGTGCTGGAATATGTTCTGAGGGATGATAACGTTCAGGACGTCTATGTGGACGCGCCCAGCCACCAGAACCCGGTCCATCTCACAACATCGGTCTCCGACCAACGATTGGTGGGAAAGATGATAACCAACATGGTCCTGGACAGGAAGGAGATGGAGACCACCATCTCTCGTCTGCGTCATATCGGCGGCCTTCCCTTTTCGGAGGCCGCTCCCATACTCGAAACGGACCTGGCAACGCTTAACACCCGGGCCACGGCCATAGGCCCCCGTTGAGTCCCCAGGGTGTCGCCTTTGCGTTCAGGCGGCATTCCACTGACCCATGGACACTTCCCAGGTTCGTGGCCAACAAGACCATGTCCCCCCTCGCCGCCGGTCTGCTGTGGTTCCTTGTGGACGGCCAGGCCACGGCGTTGATAGCAGGGAGCAGGGGAGCCGGAAAATCTTCGTTGCTGGGCTCCCTGTTGTTCGCCCTTTCCCGTTCCCAGAGGATATTGGTCATAGAGGATACGTTGGAGCTGCCGGTGGACCGACTTCAGGAATTGGGATACAAGGCACAGAGCCTCAAGATAGGCCAAGGTCTCACCGGAAGGGATGCGTTGCGGGTATCCCTTCGCCTTGGGGAGGGGGCGTTGGTGTTGGGAGAGGTGCGGGGTGACGAGGCTAGGATATTGTACGAGGCCATGCGTACCGGCACTGCTGGCTCCACGGTGTTGGGCACCTTTCACGCAGATAGCCCACGGGCCATATACGAACGGGTGGTGCACGACCTGGGAATCCCCTACCAGAGCTTTGCCTCCACCGACGTGGTCGTAATATCTGGTCTGGTGAGGCCGGGAGGAGGTCATCGTGTGCGCCGAAGGCTTACGCACGTAGCGGAGGTGGACAAGCACAATGAGGGCATCTTCCGTTCTTTGCTTGAATATGATGAGGCGGAGGATATCCTCGATGCCACCGACGAGTTCTATTACCGATCGGAGGTGATATCCTCCATTGCCAGGTCATGGGGGTTCAAGATGGAGGAGGCGATAGGCAACATACATGCAAGGGCATCGGTGGTGGAGAAGCTGGTGGACCATGGGGAGAGGTTCATATCAGCCCCATGGGTCGCCGAGGCCTTCAGTGCCTTCACGGACCTGATGCAGGAGGAAACAGCTGGCAAGGGAGGGGATTGGTCCTCCCTCATGGACCGATGGAACGAGTGGTTCGAGGTGAGGGAGAAATATGGATAAAAGGCCGGGTTCCAGGTATGCCAAGGCATGCAAGGCCCTGTCTGGGAAGGAGGTGGACGAAGGCCGGATGCGTCTAGCCGAGGAGGAAAAAAGACATCTTCGCGCACGGGAGAAGCTCAAGGCGATGGAGGCCGCAGCAGGGGGAGATGAGGGCCGAATGGCAAGGGCCAGAAGAGGGTTGGATCATGAGCAAGAGAGGCATGAGAAGGCGAAAAGAAAGGTACTCCAACCGGATTTCAATGATGCGGTATATTATCTGGGATTGGACATAACCCCTGCCCAGGCCGTGAGATTTGCGTCCCTGGGAGCCGCTTCATCCCTGCTCTTCATGTTGTTCATGTATGTGGCACTGCTTCGAACGGTGCCTAGCATGGGGGATATGTTACGCTCCTATGTGCTCCCAGTGGTGTTCGCCCTTCCCCTCATTCTATTCGCCTTTCTATCATCGTACCCGGAGATGTTGGCAAAACGTGTCCAAGCCTCTCTGGTCGGCAAGACCCCTGAGCCCATAAACTACATGACCATGAGTTTGAGGACATCCCCGACCCTCGAAAGGGCGGTGCTGTTCGCATCGGAGCATTGCGACGAGCCAATGGCATCCCATCTGAAGAGGGTGATCTGGGAGGTGTCCATGCGGAACCACTCCCCCGTAGAGGCTTCCCTCACCTCCTTCGCCTACAAATGGGGCAGGTGGGACGAGGATTTCAAACGCTCCCTATATGTTATCAGGGGCTCGACATTGGAGCGCACCCGAGAAGGGTTCGAGAGAAGCCTGGAGAAGGCTCACACCATAGCGTTGAACGGGGCAAAGGAGAAGGTGGAGGAGTTCGCTTCTAGACTATCCGGCCCGGCCACGGTCCTCTTCGCGCTGGGCGTCGTTCTCCCTCTCATGGTGGGGTCCATGGTCCCCATGCAGAGCATGGAACTCCCCGCCGTGGGTTCGGCTATGTCCTCTTCCTCTTCTTCAAACAATATGGTGGTGCCGCTGGTGTTGGCTATGGATGTGGCCTTTCCATTTATCACCTTTCTCTATGCATACATGATATTGGGACGGCGGCCAGGCACCATGGCACCTCCTGAAGTGGAGGCAAGCGCGGGGAGAGGGGCTTTTTTCCTCGCCCTGTCAATGGGCATCCTTCCCCTGATGGTGTACGTCCCTTTTTTCTCCCAGGCGTTCCCTTTCCTCTCCGATCTGGGTCTATTGCCCGTGCTCCTCTCACTGAGCTTGTTCACTGGCACGTGGCTGTTCCTCTATTCACGCAGTGCATATTTGGAGCGGAAGCGCCTCTTGGCCATGGAACGGGATCTGCCTGACGCGCTGTTCCAGTTGGGCAACAGGATGGTGGAGGGGGAGCCCCTGGAAACGGCCTTCGACTCCGTTGCCATCACCATGGCCAGCTCTCCCATGGCCCCATTGTTCAAAGACATATCCTGCAGATTGAGCATCAGCCATAGTACGCTCGAGGATGTGCTGTTCTCCCGCGATGGGGTGTTGACCCGTAGCAAGAGCAGGGCGTTGAAGGCCAGTATGCGTTCTCTCCTGGAAGCGGTGAAGAAGGACCAAGTGAGCGCGGGGCAGACCGTGCTCCAGACAGCGGGTTATATCAAGGACCTGCAGAAGGTGGACCACGACATCCGCGTCAAACTCCAGAGCGTGGTGGATATGATGAGGACCACCTCCATGTTCTTCGCCCCCATGGTCATGGGCATAACGGTGGCCATGTACTCGTTGTTATCCCAACAGTTCTCCCAGTTGGGAGACGGTGGGGGGAGCATGTTGCTCCCGATGGATTTCGCCCTCATAATGGGGGTATATCTGATGCTCTCCACCGTGATCTCCTCCTATTTCGTCATAGGCATAAGCGAGGTGGGAGACAAGGTCTCCTTGGCCAGGAGCATAGGAATTGGCCTGCCCCTGTCCACTGTGCTATTCGTCCTCTCTGTGATAGGGGGTCGGGTGTACATGGTGTGATATGTTGGGGGAGGAGGGGCGTGGCAGCGGTGTGTGGAGTGGGAGAGGGGGATGCTGGAGGGGAAGTGGGGAGGAAAGAGGCGGTTGGGAAAGGAAGCGAGAGTGCACGGCACGCTGGAAGGTGGAAACATGAGAACGGAGATATTCGGAAGGAGCAAGGAAAGGGCGCATGAACACGGCACAAGAGGATGTGGATACGTGGGAAAGATAGTGAGCTATCCCGGGGGGAGATATGAGGAGTCAGGGGCCGTCTTCCTGGACCTGGTGGACCCCCATTGTACACTCGTGTTAGGGAAGAGGGGCACGGGCAAATCGTACACGCTAGGCGTCTTCTTGGAGGGCTTTTCCCTTCTTGAACAGGCGGCGAGGGAGAGGATGGCCATCCTTGTGGTGGACACCATGAGCGTGTTCCATAGTCTGAAGACCGCCAACACGCAGTCATGGGAGGTGCAGAGGATGAAGGATTTCAACACCCTTGTTCCTCGTGAACTAGATAACATCAGGATAGCTCTCCCGGTCATAGCGGAGGAGAGATTGAAGGAAAGGGGGATCACGCCATACAAGGACATATCGCTGTCCATCCCTCCCTCCTCTGTCTCCACACACTCCTGGCTGCAGCTCTTTGACCTCCGTGCATCCAGCCCCATCGGCAGTCTTCTCCTCTCGGTCCTCAGGGGATTGGAGGGGGAGTGGAGTATGAACGAGCTAAAGGAGGAGGTGCGCACATCCCACGCTTCTCCTGAAGAGCAGCGCAGTCTCCTAGCAATGGTGGAGATGGCCGAGGGAACGAAGTTATTCTCGTCCCCCGCCTCGGACCTGGTAAGACCGGGCACCATAACCATATTGGATATCAGCTATCTCGGACGCATAGGAGGGCTAGACCTCCGTGCATTCGTAGTCGCACACCTTGCCGAGGCCATTCTTCGCGAGCGCACCCTGCAGACCACCGTCGAGATGCAGCGCCAGGCGGGCCTTCTTGTACCTGGTCCTGTGCCGGGAAATGCACATGGTTCTGCACCCGGAGCTACACCCGAAACCGCACCCGAGAACACGCCCGATCCTGCACATGAAACGGAGGGGTCGAAAGATGGGAAGCCAGTGGAGATGAAACAGAGGGACATTCCCCTCGTGTGGTTGGTGATAGATGAGGCCCATCTGTTCCTTCCTTCGGAGGGGATGAGCATATCCTCTCAGGCGCTCATAGATTGGATCAAGTTGGGTCGTCATCCCGGTCTCTCCATACTCATGGCGACCCAGGAGCCCAGCGCACTCCATGACACGGCCATACGCCAGGCGGACATGATCATATCCCACCAGATCACAGCCGAGCCCGATATACAGGCGCTGGGGAAGGCGAGGCAGTCCTTCATGACAGCAGACCGCGATCTCCCGACATTGGTCTCCCAGATGGATGGGCGGAGGGGATTGGCAATAGTATTTGACGACAAGACGAAGAAGATGGAATACTGCATGGTCCGGCCCAGGGTAACGCTGCACACTGGAATGGACGCGAGCGCTTTGTGAACGCACCGGAGGGGTTAAGATATAGGTCTCTCTTGAGGGGCGCGAGGGCTGAGTCCTCGGAGGCAAAAAACATGAGAAAAGAAATAGGAGGTAAGAAAATATGAGAAGAAAAATAGTTGGAATAGGTGCGGTGTTTATAATGGCCAGCCTGCTATTGGCAGGAGTCGCACAGGCAACCCTCGTAACCACTTTTACGACCAGCAAAGAACGATACGATGTAGGGGAGCTTGTAGACATTACGCTGACCAACACCGAAGAATCGGATGAGGATACATCGTTTGTCTACCACGCGGTAATAATCACCCACATAGACACGGGCAAGATAGTTTACCGTGAGCATAGGAGACTAGGTATGTACAGACCAATATCGCCAGGGGATTCAGAGACACGAAATTGGGGCCAATGTTACCATGATTCACTTTTGGTTCCAATCAATCCTATTCCTCCCGGTGACCCCATTCCTTTCCCCGGCGAGGTAGAAGCGAATGAAAGGGGCGCTAGTCCTTATCAAGAGGGAGAACAGGTGCCATCCGGCAACTACAAAGCTGAATATGAAGGTCAGGTAACGTACTTCCGTATCGGGATAGTAACCGTAGAGGATGCTAACGACTACGTGCAAGAACTGCCGGACGATGCTTTCGGAGCCAGGCCGGACCAGACAAGAATGTTCTACAATAGGATGTTCGAACTAGCGGATAGGCTGGTGGATAGTGGAGAGGAGAGAGCGGCAGATGCAATCCTTGAACATGTGATACTGTCGACCATGGACGGTTCTTTGACGCCAGACGACCCTAGAGACGACCGGAACGACAGGATAACGGACCCAACTGCCCAGGCGGTGCTAACTGGCTGCATAAGCAATCTAATTGGAAGGTAGGTTAAATATGCATATGGATCCTTTCCAACCCTCTTCCCCTTTATCCTTTTTCCGCCGCTCCAGACTGCTCGACGCAGTGTTTTGTTGAACCCTCTCTAAAACATTTATTTGGCAATAGTATTTGACGACAAGACGAAGAAGATGGAATACTGCATGGTCCGGCCCAGGGTAACGCTGCACACTGGAATGGACGCGAGCGCCCTCACGCGACCATAGGTTCTCACTAGTATTCTATCAAAAACTCTGCATACTCGTCACCTTCAAGGGAATTCTTGATGATCGTTACCTTGCCCTTGGTCTTGCTGGCCTCCAGAGTGCCCTCGCAGACACCTATCCAGGAGGCGTAGGCCGCCTCGTATGTCACGACGTCCCAGAGGCGCAGATATATCTTGTGCTCCTCGCTTATGTCAACTTCTGCCTTCCCGAAGTTGTACACCTCGCGGTAGTTGGAAGGGAGCCTCTTTGCGATCGTCTTCATGTCGGCAAAACGCATTAGCCAGGAGATCATGCCGAGATGCATGGTCGTGTACTTGCCCCCTTCTCTGACATAGTCCATTCCCTTTTCCTTCGCGATCCATGTGAGGATATTTTGGAGTATCCGGTCTGGATAGTATGAGTTGTCCTTCAGAACGATCTTCAATCCTATGTCGGAGCGGCATTGTCTCTCTCCTTCCGCGCCCCATTTGTTCTTGATATATTTGACAAAACCATTTATGGCGCTGCCCCGTGTCAGCTTCTCCGAACCATCCTTTTCTGGCATTCTATTCGTCTCCTAAAGAGCAGAGGAATATAAAAATGGTTCCTTATCTTCATTTGGACATATTCTACCCGCCAGTTGCACACGAAACAACAAGGAGGGCTGATGATGGATGCGCAAGGAACTTCCAAAATCTTTATCTATCTCCCTGTCCGGTAGGAGTTGCCGGTGCAGATGATGTTAGAATATTTCATGAAGGGGCTTCACACCCGTAAAGGGTTTGCCACTTTCGTTATCGTCCTTCTCATATCCGCCGTTCTGATAGGCGTTCTGGTCCATAAACTGGTGGAAGGAGAGGTTGGGACCGCTTCCCTGGGTGACATATTGTCCATAACATCCGAGAGGAGTGAAGAACAGCCCGGGGCCGTGCTGGTGCCGTACGACGAGGAAGCATATATGCTGGCCGCCACTCCGATATGTGTCTGGTATTCCGGCAATGATAGGCATACCATTCCCCTGTTGGCCGTGGGGCACAACAACGAGACCCCGGAGAATGGGGTGTCCAGGAGCGTAAAGGATTTCATAGCCATCTACGCACCGCAGAACGTTGCCGTGCTGGGCCTGGAGGAGGAGATGGTATCGGAGATCGGCGCGGCCGTAGGATGGGAAAGCAAGGTGGATATCAAGAAGGATACCACAGCCGCGGCAGAGCGTTTCTGGGCCCGCTCCGATGGTGCATTGCT
>DAOVJP010000137.1 GCA_030673205.1 Thermoplasmata archaeon | reverse complement strand
CCCGCCGAACAGCTCGTCCGCACCATGGCCGGATATGACCACTGCTTCCACGGCAGGCGCCTCTGCCAGGTATAGCGGCACATGGAAGTTGAAGGTCATGGGCGAAGGAACGGAGAGCACGGGCACGATCACGGGCAGCAACCGCTCCAGATCCTCTGTGGTGAGGAGTATGGGCAATATGTCCCAACCATGGGCGTCGGCGACCTTGATCGCTTCCTCCAAGTCCTGGGAGCCAGGAGCGCCCACGGCATATAATCTGCATTTGCCCTCCAATAGTTTGGCCAGTATGGTGCTGTCCAATCCGCCGGAGAAAGCCACGGCCAGAGCCGGGCGGAGATGGGAGAGGGCATGTTCGATGACGGCGAGCAGGGGCGTGGGAGAGGGCATGGGTAAAGGCATCACGGATATGTTGAAAAGGGTTTTGGCACAGGCGGATGGAACATCGGCAGATACATGCCAGAACATTTATATGGGTAAATGGCTATTATTATGACGGGATGCACTCGTGCTAAGGATAACTCATGCAGCAATGGGAGCCACAGCTGGCTTCATCATAGGGTACCATACCGGTACTGGCCTTCTGCTCTTCACAGCCGTGGGCGCATTCTTCGGCATTCTCCCAGATTGGGATATCATCCTACAAGACCTTGGGGGGCCGAGACATAGGAATGTGTGGAGCCACAGCCTCCTGTCGAGCGCCATACTCTCCATTATGATGTTCGCCCTTTGGCACATGTATCCCCTGTACGTGCCCCGGGACTCATGGCTAGTGGTGTTCACAGCCACATTCCTGCACACGGCCGCGGACAGTCTCACATACTCCGGCACCCGCATGTTCTTTCCCTTCAGCGGCAGGACCATCCGGGGCGAGGTCAGATATGACAGTATAGCCGCGAACACCCTCCTGATACTATCTTGCCCAGCAGCCATTATCGTCATGATCCCCGCTTTGTTCCACAAGATCTTGGAGGCTCTTTGCATCGGAGGATTCTAGCCGCTTCTTGTTCGTAAAAGAGAGCACAGATGTTCGCCCAGTTCCGCAATGGGTATCCGGACCTGTTCAGCGGTGTCCCGGTCCCGTACGGTCACATCCTTTCCGTCCAAACTCTCATAGTCGATGGTGACGCACCAAGGTATGCCCACCTCATCCGCACGGGCATATCTCCTCCCTATGCTCCCTGACCCATCATACGTCGTGGCCAGGCCACTTTTTCTCAGGACCGTCATCACCTCTTTGGCCACGGTCTCCAACTCCGGCTTGGTCATTAAGGGGAAGATCCCCACTTGCACTGGGGCCACATCGGGTGGCAGCCGAAGAACGCGATATTCCTCCCCTCCCTTCTCCCCTATATCCAGGTTGTGCTCCAACACCGTATAGAAGACCCTGTCCAGCCCATATGAGGGTTCTATGACATGGGGAACGATCCTCTCTCCAGAGATGACCACCTCCCCCTCTTCCTTGACATAACAAGTATCGGGAACGGCTATGGTCTCCCCATCCACCTCTACCATCAACTCCCCTTCGGGCGGGGCGGCATCCTCTATCGCCCTGGCAACCATCTTCGCCTTCCCTCTATAGAGGGGGCCGAGCTTCTTCAGGTCCGGCACCAGCCGTATTCTGTGTTCCTTCCTTGGTTCGGGATAGGCTATGAACACCCCCATGTCCTCTCCCGAGTGTGCTATATGCTGGCTCAGGTCATAGCTGCCCCTGTCCGCAACCCCCACCAATTCCGTCCACCCATAGCTCAACAATGCCTCCGCATCCCAACAATCCGCGGCATAATGCGCCATCTCATCCTGCAGGTGCTGTCGGAACCTCAATCGTGTTGGGTCCACCCCCACATCTACCAGGAATTGTTGGGTGAGGGCCATGAAATAGGCCAATGCCTCCCCACGGATGATCCCCTTATCGGTGGCCTCCCCTGCAGCCATCGCTCGGTCCTCTCCGTTCTGGTCAACAAGCTTCAACTGCGTTCTCATAAGCTCCTCGTCCCCTTCCCATCGTTTTTCATCGGGGTGGAAGAAGATCTCGGCCTCCGCCATGTGGAACTCACGCTGGCGCAGAAGGCCTTGGCGCGGGCTTATCTCGTTCCTGTATCCTTTTCCTATCTGCACGACCCCGAATGGCAGTTTCTTCCTTGCCTGTTGGGAGAGGTTGGAGAAGGCGACGAACATGGCCTGGGCAGTCTCCGGTCTGAGATAGCCCTTCTTTCCCTTCCCCGCGCCTATGCCAGTTCCGAACATGAGATTGAACGGCTCCGGTTCGGTAAGCTCTCCTCCGCAGCGCGGACACTTCACCCCATGTTCTTTGAGGGCGGTCCAGAGCTCATCCGCCTCGAGAGCATCCGGATTCTTTTCCAGTCCTTCCAGCAGATGGTCGGCCCGATGGCCAGCCTTGCAACCCTGGCAGGTGGTGAGGTAATCCGTGAATTCTCCGAGATGGCCAGATGCCTTGAACACATCCTCCGGCCCTATGGAGGGAGAGTCTATCTCATACATCCCCTCCCGTATTATGTAAAGGCGCCTCCAGTGCTCCATCAGATTGTGGAGAAGAGCCGATCCCAAAGGTCCGTAGTCGTAGAATCCCGCCGAACCCCCGTATATCTCATAACTGGGCCAGTAGAATCCTCTTCTTTTGGCGAAGGAATGGACGGTCTCCGCATCCATCATCTTCCCTCAGAGTAGTGAGACCAAGAGGTCCAGCTCGTATATCATGGCCTCCAAACGGTCCTCATGGTTGCGTATGGGCAGCTGGCCGTAATCGTTCCTCAACATCAATCTGGCCGCCTCCGCTATGCTGGTCTTCTTGAAGATGCTCTTCGGATCGGATACCATGATATCCTTCACCAGCTTATTGGGCAGGGTGACCCTGGATACTTCATAGTACAGTTTCATAACGTTCCTCAGCCCCTCCCAGGTCCACTCATCCTCGTCATCCCCCAGGCCGAGGTCCGAGATGGCTAGGCTTCCGTCGACAATGCTCAGGTTGAATATGTCCCGGTCGGTTATTATTCCTGTCAAGCGTGCCTCGTCATTGAGCACGGGCAGGGCATATATCTTCGACAATCTCATCATGGCTATGGCCACGTTGAGTGGGGTCTTCTCATACAAGGGAACGCAGGGCAGGCGTATGTAATCCGCCACCGGTGCCTCGGAACCATTCTTCTCTATGAGCTTGAGAAGGTCGGTGGGGGTGATTATTCCCACGAGGGTATCGCCCTCCACCACTGGAAGATGGTAGATGTTCTTCTCCAACAATATTTTGGAGGCCTCTCGGACGGTTATGTTCGGGCTGACCACCGGCGGGTCCTTTTGCATCAACAGGGGAAGCTGGGTCTCCTCCGGTTTGGAGAATATGTCCTGCCTGGTTATCATGCCCGCGACCCCCTTGCCATCCTTGTGCAGGATGGGAAGACCGGTCTTGTTGTTCTTCACCATTGTTCTGAGCAGGTCGTCCCGGTTACCAGGTAGCTCTATGGCTATCGGGTCCTTTGTCATTATTGTCTTTACCTTCATGTGGATGCCCCGGCCTCCCCAACATGGAGGTGTTATATATCCCTTGCTACACAACCGTTCGCTCCTCTGATAAAAAGGAGGGCTTTCACTTCTCTTTTATGCGAATGAGCATTACTGGACACGGTGCATGTCGCATCACCCGCTCCGCAACGCTGCCCAGCAGGAGCCGCCCGAGGCCCGTTCTTCCAAGGGTTCCCATGACTATCAGGTCATGCTCCTTCGCCTCTTCCACTATGGCGTGTGCCGGAGACCCCTCCAATATCTTTGTGGCCACCTCGACCCCCATCTCGTCTCCCATCTCTTTCACATGGGCGACCGCCTCCTCTCCCTCATTCTGCAACAGCCCGTGCAGGTCGTTCATCAGAGAGTCTGGCGGAATGGCGGCGAAAGCGCTCTGGTCCATAACGTATATGGCGGTCACCTTCGCGCCTATGAGCTTTGCCAGGCTCAACCCTTTCTGGATCGCCTCTCTGGTATATTCAGAGCCGTCCGTCGGTATCAATATCTTTTTGAATTCTTCCATCTTCTTTCACCCCTGTTCAGGAACAGCACATCCTTCGCCTCGATATGGTTCACCACCACGTTGGCCGCGTTCTTTGCCGTGCAGCGTGGAGGCTTGCGAAAGATCACCAGGGACCGTTCCTTCTTCAATCCTATGTCCTTTCCGAGTCTTAAAACCTTCTTCCCTCCGGTTATGGCCATATCGAGGATGTTCTCGGGGGACAATGGGTTGTGGTCAAGGCGGACCAGCAGATATGCGCGTCTCATCTCCTCCAGCATGGATGGGGGGTGGGCCATGGCATTATCCGTTCCCAGCGCCACGTCCATCCCAGCGTCCAACATCTTCCTGATGGGGGGCACCGCGCCGAAGAGAGCGTTCATACCGGGACACACCACCACACCTATCCCTGCCTTTGTCAACTCCTCGATATCCTCCATTGTGCAATGTGTCCCATGGACTATGAAATCGGGTCCAAGGTCCAATACTGGTCCCATGGGCTCCCGTGTCGCCTCCGAATGATGGAATGCGAACAACTTGCCGCTGTCCTTGCAGAGGGCCGCCAATCCCTTGGCTGTCTCCTCCTGCCCCAATATGGAGCTGAGACCTATGCCGTCCCCCGCCACCGCGCCCCCTGCCGTTATACCACCCGCTACCGAGCCCTCATCTCCATCTGGGCCAGGTCGTCCCAAGAGGATGAGTTTCATAGTGTCCTCGCATCCTTCTACAAGTTCCACTCCTGCGGGGCCGCCCTCTCTGAAGTCGCACACCGTGCCCACGCCCTCCATGGCGAGCCGTTCCAGTGCTCGTGAGAAAGCGCCGCGCAGTTCTTCCCGGGACGCACGTTCCAGGCCGCGATGCTTCATCCCATCCGGGGGGGAGACGGCCTCGTCGAGGTCCAGGGGCAGAGGGTCGAGGATGAAACCGTCGGCCAAATGAGTGTGCGCGTCCACAAAGGAAGGCAGAATG
>DAOVJP010000277.1 GCA_030673205.1 Thermoplasmata archaeon | reverse complement strand
TAGGAGTCCTCCGTGCTCTGCTAGTCGGTTGGCGAGGTCGCCTAGGTCGTACATGGGCCAGAAGGATAGTCCGGCTAGTTCGGGGCTTCCGCTGTATGATTCGGTGTTCAGTTCCGGTTGGCTCTCCGGATATCCTATTACCACGTCTATGAGTTGTCTTTCTGCCAGTGTCTCGCCTGTGTTGGTGACGTTGGTGTATATTTCCACTGCCATCTCTTCAAGTGCGAGGACGAGCGCGGGTATCTTGGAGAGGTTCATGGCGGAGAATGTGTCCGAATATTCCAGGTGGTTCTGGCCCATTGATGGATAGGCGTAGGGGCCTATGGCGTTGCTGCAGGCCACGAAGTGTCTTGCGAACTCTTCCGGTGTCCAATAGGGGTTCTCTTGCAGGCCTGCCCAGATGTCGTGGTAGTTCCAGTTGCTGTTGTAATATCCCTCTTCATCGGTCTCGGCCACCGCTACCATGGCGCCCCCTATCCAATAGTCGGCGGATTCCCATAGCTCGTAGGCTATCTCTAGGTTGGCCATGAAGCAGGCGTCGCATTGGATGATGTCGAGCTTCTTACCCTTGTCCTCCGTCACGTTCCGCAGCAGGTCGGCCAGTTCCCAGCCGAGTACCAGGTCGGAGTCGCTGGAGTCGTCCAGGCATATGCCCATCCATCCGCCTCCGTGGTCCATGAGGTGCAGCGAGTATCTGTCTGCGGGATAGGTCTCCATTCCCCATCGTATATACTCTTCCAGTGGGCCGGGGTGGCCGGTGTTCACCTCGTCGCCCCAGCTGGAGTTCACAATGGATATGGGCCTCTCCGTGTGGCTCCCCTTGTATATGTCCACTATCCTGCAGTCGCCGTCCTCCACCAGGTCCACCATGGCCACTATGCTTCCGTTGATCGGCGGTCCCACTTGCTGGATATGATGTAGCGCGGAGCCCCACATATCCCATTGGCCTATGCTGTTGTCGTATGCCACATAGTACAAGGCCGTCCAGGTGTCCGCCTCCTTTTGGGGGATGGGCGGCTCCGGAACGGGGATGGGTTCTGGAACGGGTTCCGGCTCTGGTTCAGAATCGGGTTCAGCGGGGTTTGGTTCCGGCTCGACAGGCTCCGGCTCGTCCAGAGCGACAGTATCGTCGGGTCCATTGTCCACAGGGGTCTCGTCCTGTGGCTCATTTTCATCATCCTGGCCATCGTCCTGATCGTTCCCTTGGAAATCGTTGTCATCTATCCTCGGCTCGTCGTCCGGACCGACAAAAACGAACATCGCCATGACCAACAAGCTCACCACAATGACCGCGGCTAGTATCTTCATGATAGTAAGACCATATCTCTTGGTTAAAAAAGACTTTGGTAACGGGGTGAGATTCCCCTAGGGGCTAAAGCCCAGGTTCTTTTTGTTCGAGCGAGGCACTTTCGCTCTTTTTCCCACCCCTGTGGCAAATGTGAATAGGCCATAGATGGTATAGGTGCTAGACAGGGGCGGAAAATGATAGCACCGAGGGAAAGGATCGTTCTTCATCTGCTGAGCAAAAGCAGTTTGCTAGTGTTCAGATCGAGGTTGATGAAACTAGTATTCTTGAGTTGCGCAACCAGGGGTTGGGAGTAGTGGAAACATGTTGAGCAAAGAGGAGTTAGAGGCTATCCTCAACGAAGGGGAAGGTCACAATATCGAGTTCAAGGAATCCCCCAACAACATCGCCAGAGAGATGGTGGCCTTTGCCAATTCCACAGGCGGAAGGATATTTCTCGGGATAGGCGACGATGGGAAGATCAGAGGGACAAGGATAACCAACGGCCTCAGATCGCGAATACAGGACGTGGCCAACAACTGCCAACCAGCCATCGACCTGCTCTTGGAGGATATCGAGAACATCATGGTCATAAATGTGTTGGAGGGCGAGGACAAGCCTTACAGCTGTTCCTCCGGATTCTATACTCGCGTCGGCCCGAACTCCCAGAAGCTGAACAGGAACGAGATAATCGAGTTCCTCAAAGCGGAGGGAAAGATACGCTTCGGCGGCTTGATGAATCCGAGGTTCAAGTTCGATGAGCACTTCGACCAGAAGAAACTCGACAGGTTCTTGCGGCTCGCAGGCATCTCATCGGTTCTAGACACCCCCTCCGCGCTGGTGAATCTGGGGGTCGCGGAGATGGAAGGAGAGAAGGTGATCCTCAACAACACGGGCATCCTCTTCTTCTCGAAGGACTTGGAGTATGTCTACCATCATACCGCCATAACCTGTGCCTTGTACAAGGGGGTGGAGAAGGTGGATGTGCTGGACAGGCGCGATTTCAACGAAGACCTCCTCTCCAACATAGACCGGGCCATGAACTTCCTCAAACAATACATCCCCTTGCGCTATGAGATGACTGGCGAGCCAAGACGAAAGGAGATACCGGAGATACCCTACGACGCCCTGCGTGAGGCCATCATAAACGCCGTGGCCCATCGCGACTATTTCGAGCGGGGTGCTAACATCATGGTGGAGATGTTCGATGATCGCATAGAGATATCTAATTTCGGCGGCCTCGTGAAGGGTTTGAAGCCGGAGGAATTCGGTAAGAAGAGTGTCCTCCGGAACCCGGACATCGCAGCTCTCTTACATAGAGCAGATTACATAGAGCAGATGGGAACCGGCATCGCCAAGATGAGGTGGCTGATGGAGGACGCCGGGCTCTCTCCGATCGAGTTCACGTTCACCACTTTCTTCACCGCCATATTTTGGCGACCAGCGATGGCTCGTGAGTTCAAGACTGGCAAAGTAAATGATGCTGTAAATGATGCTG
>DAOVJP010000273.1 GCA_030673205.1 Thermoplasmata archaeon | reverse complement strand
TATCTGCTTCTTGACATGGGACACCAATCCTCCGTCATCCAATATCTGCATCATGAAGGATGGGATGGGCGAGAAATTGACGTCCATTCCCTTCGTCCTGTTGTGAATGATGCCAGCGGCTAGGTCCACCTCCACCTCGTCGCCCTTGTCCAACTTGTCGATCTCGTCGGTCGTTATAGCAGCCAATCCTGCGTTTATGGCGTTGCGGTAGAATATTCTGGCGAAACTCTTAGCCACCACCACGTCCACACCGTTCTGTTTGATGCACACGGCGGCCTGCTCCCTGCTGGAGCCGCAGCCGAAATTCTTTCCCGCCACCACAATATCCCCGGGCCGCACGGTCTTCACGAACTCCGGGTCCAGATCCTCCAATGCATGTTCTGCCATCTCCTTCGGGTCCGACACTGTATATGTGTATTTCCCTGGGAAGATGACATCCGTGTTCACATCATCCCCATACTTGTACACTTTTCCCATCTATGCCACCTCCTTGATGTCTCGTGGATCGACTATCTCGCCTTTGATGGCGCTAGCCGCTATCGTTGCCGGGGAGGCCAGGTATACCTCCGCCTCCTTGCATCCCATGCGCCCTTTGAAATTCCGGTTCGCAGTGCTAAGCGCTTTCTCGCCCGGTGCCAATACGCCCTCATGGGCTCCGAGGCACGGGCCGCAACCTGGGTTCATCACAATGGCCCCCGCCTCTATGAGTGTTGCCAGGGTACCGTCCTTCATGGCTTGGAGATATATGTCCATGCTCGCAGGGAACACCAGCATCCTGCTGCCCTTGGCCACCTTCTTTCCTTTCAGTATGTTGGCGGCGATCTGGAGGTCGTCCAACCGCCCGTTGGTGCATGTGCCCAGCAGG
The DNA here is from genome assembly GCA_030673205.1 of Thermoplasmata archaeon. Classification (GTDB taxonomy): domain Archaea; phylum Thermoplasmatota; class Thermoplasmata; order JAGHBH01; family JAGHBH01; genus DAOVJP01. The sequence continues at coordinate 1,985 of DAOVJP010000273.1, read as the reverse complement.
AACTCGTCTATCTGTATTCCCAGGGCCTGGTCGATGGTCCTGGTGTTGTCCACGGTATGCGGGAAGGCCACTGTCGGCACCACGTCGTCTGCCTCGAACTCCTGTTCCTTCCATATCTGTGCATCCGGGTCGGAGAACACTGGAGTGTAATCGCCCTTCACGCGGGGGCGTAAATACTCTTCAGTCCTCTTATCAGGCATGACCACACCGTTCTTGGCCCCCATCTCCGCCGCGAGGTTGCACATTGTCATGCGACCGCTGATGGACATGTTGGATATGGCCTCTCCGCCATACTCCACGCTCTTGTAATCCGCCCCGTCCGCCCGTATCTTCCCTATGATGTGCAGTGCCAGATCCTTTGGGTACACGCCCTTTGGCAATTGGCCATTGATGTTGATGCGAAATGTCTCTGGCACACGGAGCCATAGCTTCCCAGTGGCCCATATAGCAGCCACTTCGGTCCGGCCTATGCCCGCGCTAAAGGCTCCGAACGCGCCGTATGTGGTGGTGTGGCTATCACTCCCGAGTATCAAACGGCCAGGGGCAGCATAGCCCTTCTCAGGCAGCACCTGATGGCATATCCCCGTGTTGATATCGTAGAAATTGTTTATGCCTTGTTTGGCCACGAACTCCCGTATGGTTTTGTGATTCTGTGCGTGCTTCTCCCCCGCCGCCGGAACGACATGGTCGATGGGTATGACGATCTTGTTTGGGTTCCAGACCTTGTCCACGCCGAACTTGGCGAAGGTCTTGCTGATGGCCGCCGCATTGTCGTGGCTCATCACAAAGTCCGGCTCTACATCCACTATCTCTCCGACATGGGCTTCCTCCAGGCCCGCCCCGTGGGCTAGCATCTTTTCCGCGAAGGTCGATGGCATGGTATTCCTCGGCGGCAGGAAGAAAATGGGGCTTTATAAGGGTTGGCGAGGGGGTTTGATATCTCGAACACTTTTCACTCTAAACGAAGAAAAAAAGTGAAAAGTAATATGGGGCGAATTGTTCGCCCCAAACCTTATTTTCTCCCTGGACAATAGAAAAAGAGAAAATAAGAAAAGGGTTGGGGGTTCTTTTTCAACAACAGCCTATCGGATTATCATCCAGTCGTATTGCACCTTGACCGTGTCGAAGCTCTCGAAGGACTCGCCAGCCACATCGCCGGTTATCACCAGGACGAAGGCATCGCTCGGACGTATTATGTCGTCCACAGCCTGTCTGTCGAATTGCACCTGGAGATCGATCATGTGGTCGTGGTCGAAGTCCTTGTACGTCGCCGAACCGGGGACGATAGAGAGCATGCCGTTGAGTCGTATGCTGGCCAGGTCGATGTCACAAACATCCGCATTGCCCCCGAGGCTTATGGTGGCGGTGATGTAATTACCGTTGCTGTCGTGCCAGTTGATGGTGTCAGGGGAGATGACCAGGTTGGCCTGTAGTATTTGTTCGCCGTTGCAGTAGTATATCTGGGCGTACTCATCCCTGTAGTCCTCGTACACGATGTGTATATCGTCGGCCTCGTCCACGACCAGGTTGGGGAAGGATTCGTAGCCGTGGATGGTAGCTATCTCGCTTGGGTGTAGAAGGACGTTCCCATCATTGGAGAGCTTGGCAAAGTATATCCAAGCACAACCTCTCTGACCCTCTTGCCAGGCAATGTATACGTTGCCAACGGTGTCCAGGTCGATACGAGGGTGTGTGGACTCGTATTGGGTGTAGCCCACGATCCTAGCCTTTACGATGTTCTGGTGGTTCGCATCCAGCTTGGCGTAGAAGATGTTGTCTTTTGCATAGTAGGGTATCAGGTCGCCGTCGTTCGTGTATCGTGGCATGAGCTGGCTTGTTCGGTCGTGGAAGACTATGTGACAGTTGTCCTCTGAGTCTATGGCTATGGAGGATTGGACGTCCCACTGGTTGGTGGCCGCCACCTTCTGGTCTCCACCCTGCTTGTTGCCTCTGCTGTCTATCTTGGCTATGAACACGCCGTTGTG
>DAOVJP010000447.1 GCA_030673205.1 Thermoplasmata archaeon | reverse complement strand
CTTCCGGTCCCGGCTACAACGCCGACCACCGCCCTGCAGGCAGGTGGTAGGGACATGAAACGTTCCGAAGGGAGCTTGATAACGGTCTTCTCTCCCTGGCTGACAATGATGGCGGAGGTGCCTGCGGCCCGGGCGAACTTGCCCCCGTCGCCAGGCTGCCCCTCTACATTGTGAACAGGAGTTCCTTCCGGTATCTTCCCTATGGGGAGCGTATTTCCTGAGACGATTGGGGAATCAGGGCCCACGTGGACCTCCTGTCCTTCGTGCATGCCCTCTGCTGCGAGCATGTTCTCCTTCTTCCCGTCCTCGTATTCCACGACGGCTATAGGGGCGGTCCTTCCCGGATCATCGTCCAGCATCTTGACGGTCCCTGTCGCAACATCCACGCGAGGTGTCTTCACGCCTCCGCGGTGTCGGTGACTCGGAGAGGTATATCCCGGGCCTCCCTTCCCTCTTCTCTGGGTCCTTAGTGGCTTTCCCATCAGAACACCCCTATTCTCATGCCTATCTCTTCGGCATTGGCCTCTGGCCCGACCCTCAAGATGGCGTGTTTTCCGTCTTTCTTTATCTTCACGTTGACCTTCACTACCGTGGTCTCGAACATCTTCTCGAAGGCCCATTTTATGTCGCCCTTGGCGGCCCTTCTGTTCACCAAGAACTCCAGTTTGTTCTCTCGCTCCATCTGGATCATGGTCTTCTCAGTGACGAAGGGATGCAGGAGAACATCGTATGGGGATCTGAACTTCTGTTTTGTCAATCTACCACCCCCTAAGGGCTTCTATGGCCCCCTCGGTGTAAAGGACCAGACGGCCCATGTCCCCTCCCGGAGCCAGGTGTTTTGTTCCCAGGCTCTGGACAGGTACAACTTCCACCCCGGAGAGGTTCTTGAATCCCATGGCCTTTCCCACAGTGCTGCCGCCCTCTTCCGGAGCCAACACGAGGAGGATGCTTCTTGGCTCTCGATATTTTCGCCCTCTCATCTTCCCTTTGCCGGCCCGGATGTGGCGGCCGTTCTTCGACCGCTCTATGTCGGCCATGACGCCTATGCTATCGAGAAGGAGAAGAACATCCTTGGTGGAGTTGACATCCGCTATTTTGTTCTCCACTATCACAGGGAGGAGCAGGTCATCGGAGAACCTATGTCCCCTCTCGGAGACAATGGACTTGTCCGCGGTGGCTGCCACCGCGCAGCAGCGTGCGAGCCTTCCTTCCTTCTTATTTATCTTCTTAGTATAGTCTTTTGCAACAAGCGGAGGGTGTGCCCTGCGTCCCCCGGGAGTGTTAGGTGCAACAGCGCCCTTGCCACCTCCATGGTTCAGCCTTGGGGTCCTCGCTCTTCCTCTACCCTTACCCGGCCATTCCGCCACATGGCGCATTCCCGCAGTGGGGCTGGGACCATATACCTGCCTCTTGT
>DAOVJP010000111.1 GCA_030673205.1 Thermoplasmata archaeon | reverse complement strand
TGTTCCTCTCTGTCGAAGCTCTCTTTGGCTGTCGCCTGAATATCATATAGCTGGTTGGCCAACGTCTGCGTCGCCGTATCCGCCATGGTCGAGACGCCTCCGATGTTGTTGTACCAGGGGTTGTCGTGTTCCGCAGACCAGAATGCGAAATAGTTCTGGCTGCTCATGGGTCCCAGGATGTCGAAGACGTTGCCCACTGGGTCGGAGGAGAGAGACCAGCCGATGATTAGCATATCATAGTCGAAGGCGTTCATCTTCGCCACCAAACTGTCGAAATCTATGGGCTTGGCCACCACATCCACCCCTATGCTCCGGAGATTCTTGGCGATCAACTCCCCGGCCTTTATCCTCACAGGATCGTAGTCGGCGGGAGGAGTAAGAATTACGAGGGGTGGCACCGGCCGCCCATCGGGCATCTTCAGGCTGGTCCCTACGCCAGTATATCCTGCTTCGGTGAGCAGATCCTTCGCCTCCTGGACACTGAAAGGATAGTGCTCGACGCTGCTGTTGTACCAATCAGTCCAATATGGGGGCTCGGAGGAGTCGCCCGCCGTTCCGAAGCCGCCCATGTATCTCTCCACGATGGTGGCCTTGTCGATGCAATAGCTCACGGCCTGCCTGAACGCAAGCTGGTTCATTGGCTCACTCTTCTGATTGAAGGCCAGATAGAAATAACCATTGTGACTTATGGACTGGACCTCCGTGGTAGGGTTGCTCAGCAGGTCCGAGACATATCCCGTCGTAAGTGTCCACGGGATGTGGTCCACCTGCCCACTCTTCAAAGCCAATATGGCAGTATCCAGAGAAGAATATAGCTTGAAATATATCCTGGTTATCTCGGCAGGGTAGAGGGCGTGACCGGATGGGGTGACCTCGTCCTTCCCCCAATAGTCATCGAATATCCGTAGGTCGCGGTACACATCCTTCTCCCCGCCGGCATAATAGAAGGGGCCAGTCCCTATAGTGGCATCCGAATCATCCCCCCACAGAGTGTCCACCACCCCATCGCTCAGATGGGACGACCATATATGCTCCGGTATGATGGGAACCCCCAGGGTCATCAGGAAGAACTGGCCATATGATTTTCCCATTACGAACTTGACATTGTAGTCATCCACCTTTGTGACTCCCGTGGCGATCTCTGCCTCGGAGGCCTTGCCGTCATCGTCGCTGTCGAAGGCGTCGATTATGTTAGAGGAATACGTAGCTCCATCCCTGAGGGCGTTGAACGTGAATACCACGTCGTCCGCTGTCATCTCCTCTCCATCGTGGAACAGTACGCCCTGTCTCAGAGCCACGTTCACGGTGAGCGTATCTTCGTCGAAGGTCCAGTTCTCGGCGAGTGACGGGAAGATGTTACCTGCAGGGTCCAATCCCGACAGGCCTTCGAAACACCATTTGCCTATCACATAGTCCTTCCAAACGCTGTTGGATGCTAGATCCCAATTGTTGAAATTGGGCATGTCCTCTTGCATAGCGATATACAAGGTGGTCTCCTCACTTGTGGCGGTTTGAGCTTCCGTCACAACGGGGAACACGGCAATCATCTGCATGGCCAGCGCGGTTACAAGCACAACCGATATAATGGGGCTTTTTCTCATTTATTTTTCCCTCCTGTGCCACTATGAATCACTTAGCAGTATATCTGTTTTTCTCTTGCTCTATTATTTTTTTGTCATATCTACTGGCCGTCTTGCTAGCCGTTTGAATACCGAATTCCCCCTAAAAACGACTTTTCGCGAAATGAACAAAAAATGTATTAACATTAAATAACTAAATCTTATGCTGGGGTGAAAAAATAGGGTTCCACTATCTTTATCAGTTCCAGGATGAGGGGACAAGATATCATAACCAATAGTATCGAAATATTAGAAGAAAAGGCGTATATTATCCAAAAATCTAAACAAGCGAATAGGTTTTATATGCGCTTCCCCATTTTGGAGGTGCATGGTTGGGGTCAAGCAGTCTCCCGTTGACATGCTCGCCGAGGCATTAGAGAAATTCGCGGGTCCCATGGCTAAATTCGTCATTGCAAAGCAGATAAAGGACATGGGAGAGACAAAAGATAGCATTCCCCGTAGAAAGCTTTCTATCCTGATAGAGAGAGCCATCAATGCGGCCATCTACAATCCCCAACTCAAGACTAGGGCAAAGAAGGAGATGCACGATATCCTCGAGAACATGGAAGAGTCCAATGGACAACTGACGGTGCCAGAAGAGGCCTCGGCGGCGCCTAGTGAACCCATCGTGGAACGGGATATTCACGGGATCGATGTCCTATACTCCTAGCCGTGGCTTGGCCCAGAACAAAGACCAGACATACTGCCAAAACCCGCCCCAGATCAACATCGACTCGCCCATACCATGCACACGGCACTGCGGCCATCGCCCAATACCCCTACCGGAAGGTGGGATGAAAACGAGAAGATGGAAGGAGGGAGAATTAGCGACGGAAACGGTCTAGATATCTCTCTATTCCAGGGAGATCCCTTTTTGTTCATTCTGCCAGGGGACAGGCGCTCCCCATATTCTTCCTCCATATCCTTCAATGTGTGCCTCATCTTCTCTCTCAGCGAAGGCCGAGCATCGCCCTCTATAACTATTGCCAGATACACCTTTTTCCCCCTCACAGCCCCCTCCCCCACTCACCACCTCTTCACCATTCCCATTCCCTCCCTCTCATAGCCCAGTTTCCTGTAATACCCACGTACTCCCACGCCGCTCGTGACACGCACCCCGCCCATTTCCCAGCGTCTAGCCTGGTCCTCGGCCAACCCCATCAGACGTGTTCCGTGGCCGCGGTGTTGCCATTCCCCCTTCTCACCTATCGGAGCCTCCTGGCCGAACACCTTAAGCTCCCGCAGAAGGGCCATATCTGGATAGGGGCTCTTGGAAGAGGGGCGGCGGATGCGGACGAACCCCACCAACCACCCTCCTATATCCAGGCTTATGAACGCCTCCTCCCCTCCTCCCGCCTTGTATATCCTCGTATGCTCCTCTAACCCCTCCCCATCCAGAACTGTGTTCGAAGGGGCGTGTCCTATCTCCCTGCATCTTATGCACGGGCACCGCTCTCCATGCTCGTCCAGTACACGCTGTGCGTATTGCCTGAGATTGCTCTTCTTCACCCCCGCGTCCACAAGAGGGCTGGGTATGTCCCTCTGCACACGCTGTATCCTCACCCAAGTGGGTGTGAGAAGTTTGATGTCCGCCACAAGTTGTGCGGCCTCTTCGGTGGACAACGGAGCGTACTCTCCCCTCTGCCAGGTGTCGTACAACGGTGTGCCTTTCAATACGAGCGTGGGATATATCTTCACCATGTCCGGCATGTAATCCTGTTCGGTGTATATCGTTTTGAAGGCCTCCACGTCCATGTCCTGGGTGGTGCCGGGGAGGCCAGGCATCATGTGGTAACATATCTTTAGACCGTGGTCCCTGGCAAGGCGCGTGGCCTCCCTTGTTTCTTCCGTCCCATGCCCCCGATGCACCCCATCCAATATGTGGTCGAAGGTGGTCTGCACCCCCAATTCCACGCGGGTGGCACCAAGATGAACGGAGGCCTCCACCTGCTCCTCCATGAAGTAATCGGGGCGGGTCTCCACCGTGAGCCCGATACACCTGTGTCGGGCAGTCTCGTTGCGGTCCTGTGCTTCCTGTAGAGAGATGGAAGGGCAGCCGTTCAACGCGTCCAGACAGTTCTTCACAAAGCCCTCCTGATACTCCCATTCTCTGGCTGTGAACGTCCCCCCCATTATTATCAGGTCTATCTTGTCCGTGGGGTGGCCTATCTCCTCCAGTGCCTGGAGACGTGCCTCCGTCTGCAGGTATGGATCGAACCCATGCTGCCCTCCTCGAAGCGCCGCTGGCTCCCTGCCAGTATAGCTCTGGGGGGAACCGTTCTCCACTCCCCCCGGACAATACGCACATTTTCCATGGGGACAATCAGCGGGGGAGGTCATAACCGCCACCACGGCCACGCCGCTCAGCGTCCTGGTGGGTTTGAGACGGAGGAACTTTACCACTAACGGCCTTTCTTCGGGGCTGGCATGGGCCAGTATGTCGGCGTTGGAGGGCAGGCTGCCTAGTTTGTTGGCTCGGGCAAGGTCCTTCTTTGCCTTCTGGAGCCCCTCCTGGTTCGTTATGACCCCGGCGATTATGGCCTCTATTATACGGGGAATGCTGTATATTTCCGCATCTTCTCCATTCGGCTCGATAATAGGATGGCCCATGATGAGAAAAAGGAGGGAGGGTATAAATCAGATGCGGCGCTCATATCTCTATCGTCTTGCCCACCCCTCCTACGATGTACCTATCGGGGTATAGGGAGCGTATCTCCAGCTTGTGCTCGGTGCAGTGGACGGGGCAGATGAGAGATATATCTTTGATAAGCTCGAGATCCTGGAACCCATGAAGCCCTCCTATGAGAGCATGGACCTTCCCCCACTGGGAGGCCACTTTTAGAATGCTTTCTACGCCTGGGTGTGAGCACCCGGCTATGACCACCAACCCCTGCTCCGCCTTGACGACCAGGGATTGCTCATTACGGACCGGGCTCACGAGTTCCCCGGTCGAGAAGATGCTCTCATGTATCTCCGTAGGCTCTTCTATCGATATCATCTCGCCCCCCTTGACATGGCTCTTGAAAGAGGAAGGGACATAGACCTTGAGCGGTCGGATAGCCAGAAGGGATGGAAGACCGTCCGTGTGATCCCAGTGGTCATGGGAGATGAACACCTCTTCCACCGTAACCGGGTCTATGCCCAGTTTTTCCATGTTGCCGAGGAGTATGGATCCCTTCGCGCCTGTGTCAAAAAGTATCCTCTTCCCATATGCTTCCACAAGGCAGGAGAAGCCCCAGTCCGCCTTAGTGCCCTTCTTCCACACCTCGTTGTCGTAGATGATGGTTATCTTCATTCTATCACCTCTATATCTCTATCGTCACCACTCCCTCCACACTCTCTCCCCCTCCACTACCATCGCTACCTCAGCCATTACACACCACCAAAATAGGTCTCCATTCTGTCGAACGCTTTGTTTATCTCCGCCTCGGGAACACAGAACGAGAGCCGCAGATGGCCCTCGCCCGTGGGACCAAAGGCTATCCCAGGTGTCGTTGATACCTTTGCCTTGCTCAACAGTCCTTTGCAGAAGGATGTCGAGTCCTTCCCTTCCTCGGTCAATATCTGGGGGAACATGAGATACGCGCCATCTGGCCTGGTGTACTCGAAGATCGAGTTGAGATCATCGAGACGCTTACACATGAGATCACGGGCGGAGAGATAATGGTCCCTGAACCTTTTCACGCAGTCCTGGGGGCCTCTCAGAGCCGCGAGCGCCGCATACTGGGACACGACGGGCGCACAGATGGCGAAGGGGATGTGCGCCTTGCTGATCTGCGGGATCAATTCCCCATCAGCATGCAGATACCCTATCCTCCAACCTGTCATGGCATAGGTCTTTGTGAATGTGTAG
>DAOVJP010000340.1 GCA_030673205.1 Thermoplasmata archaeon | reverse complement strand
TCCTCCTTTTAAATTGTCTTCATTTGTTCTCGTTCATTTGTGCTCGTTCATTTGTTCTCGTTCATTTGTTCTCGTTCATTTGTTCTCGTTCATTTGTTCTCGTTCAGGTCGCATGCCCTTATCGCACGCTTCATTTGTTCTCTTGTTCTTCTTACGTGTGGATCAGTTCCACTGAACAAAAAAAGACTATCCGCTTCACATTGGCCTTGGAACTCTCACTGATGTTCTAAGGCATATAACCACCAAGGGTGCGAACCGATGATCGTGATAGGGTGAACGGCAGGTCTTTCCTGCTCAAAGGTTATTGGGTTGTGTCCCTATATAAATGTTACTGTCTATAATTTATATCCTTCCGCCCTTCCCTCTGCCATGAAGCTGGGAGTGCTTTTCTCAGGAGGAAAGGACAGCGTGCTGGCTCTGGACCGCGCCTCCGAATTCCACGAGATCGCTTGTCTGATAACTCTATGCTCCTCCAACCCCGAATCATACATGTTCCACACCGTGGGCATAGAGCACACCAGGGTCCAGGCGGAGGCAATGGCCCTCCCACACATAATGGAAGGTACTAGGGGAGTGAAGGAGGAGGAACTGGGGGATCTACGGAAGGCTCTCACGAAGGCCATGCAAGAATATGGCATAGAGGGGGTGGTGTCCGGCGCCATAGCCTCCATATATCAGGCGTCCAGGGTGCAGAGAGTGTGTCACGAGCTAGGATTGACGAGCTTCAATCCTCTGTGGCAAGAGGCCCAGGAGAGGGTGCTTAGAGAACTGCAGGAAAAGAAGTATAGGGTGATGATAACAGGCGTATTCGCCTATCCCCTTGGCGAGGAATATCTCGGCAGGATATTGGACCAGAGAACGATAGAAGAACTTCTCCAATTGGAGGAGAAGATGGGTTTCAACCCCGCAGGCGAAGGGGGCGAGATCGAGACATTCGTTCTGGATGGCCCGGTGTTCAAAAGGCGCGTGGAGGCCCAGATCATCAAAAGGACATATTCTAACTACTCTGGCTCGGTGGAATTGAGAACGGAGATGGCCCCATGATACTGCTCGTTTCTCTCATAGAGGAGGAGAACTCCCTCCACCACATGGAGTTCGTTGTGCCTGTGGAGAAGGAGGTAAAGGAGAGGGGGCATGAGACTAGAACTGTGCACTACTCCAAACTGATCGTAGAGGATGTGCCCGAGGCAGAAGGAATTATACTTTGCGGCACCGCGCTCGGGGACAACGCCATATTGAACGAGCAGCATAGGTTCTCATGGCTGGAGACCATATCCTGTCCTGTTCTCGGGATATGTGTAGGGGCCAACCTGTTGTGCCTAGCTCTTGGCGGGGAAGTAGAGCGATGTCTGGAGATAGGACCTGTTCGGTTGACCGCCACCGTCAAGGATCCCCTGCTGGGAGAGCTAAACGAAAAAGAGGTGTATGATCTACACGCCCTCGCCCCCCTCCCGCCCGATAGTGTCCAGATTTTGGCCAGAAGCGAGGCATGTGTCCAGGCCTTCAAGAAAGACAGCTTCTACGGCCTACTGTTCCACCCTGAGGTGCGACACGGCGATATCATAGGGCGGTTCTGCAGCCTAGCCTCGGAGAAAGGAGAGATGCCTGAAGCAAAAGATTAATATTCCACCCTGCGATGCAACCATCCCCACGCCGAGGTGACAGAGTGGCTAATGTGGCGGACTGCAGATCCGTTTCTTGGGGGTTCGACTCCCTCCCTCGGCATCAATTACCCCGCTGCTTCTATTAACCGCGAGGAGGGAGGAGAAAGGGGGAACGCCGAGTGTTCCCACGTATCGACTCCCTCCCTCGGCATCTTTTTTGCTCTGCAAAAAGGCTAGCGGAAGCTCGGCTTCCGCGTCGTCTCGAAAGCGTACTTTCGAGTTTAACACTTCTTCTATCGCACCGGTGTTAATGACGTGAGGGGAGCGAGCGGAGCGAGTTCCCTAAAACGGCATCAACACTTCCTCTATTGCACAGATGTTGATGGCGCAAGGGGAATGAACACAATACTACCCAATGGTGAATGTGATATGGAGCCCCGACACCGAGGAGGTTGTGCCGGGGCTCCGTTGGCTCATCGTTGTGTCTTATCTCATCATTGGTTTGTTCACCACGCCGTTTCCCACTCGTTGGGTGGGTCTGCGCTCACCTGGATGAAGTATCCTTTGTCGGCGTCCATGTTGAAGAACGAGGTGAAGGGCTCCTGGCTGGGC
>DAOVJP010000346.1 GCA_030673205.1 Thermoplasmata archaeon | reverse complement strand
CTCGACCCGGACTACGCACCCCAACAGATAATCATACTGACACGCCAGCTCACCGAACAACACAAACTGATAGACCCCGCATACGCGGGCGTAATAGTAATTCTTGAAGAGAACGAGAGACTGGCACAGATAGACAAACAACACCAGATACCCAGTGCAATATTCGCCGGAAGAAAACGTGGAATATACTACATCGTCATAGGACACACACCCATACAACAACTCCAACAGAGTGACTGGGGCAGGGCCACTGTAGAGCAGTTCGACAACATCATCACGCTAACGGGGGGCTGCATGTGAACACCGAAGGGGGCAGCCTCCCTGAACGGCTCGACGAACTCCACCGGGAGATCATACGACACTACCGCCTGAAAATATTGAAACAGATAACCCTCGTATTTCTCCCCATCGTACTCTCCCTAGCCCTACTCCTGGTCTCACAGTTCTACCTCCTACCAAATGGACTGATACCGGAATACCACGAGAACTACGCCCTCTACACACCAATAACCATGCTGGAAATCTGGCTCATCTTCTATCTCGGCCAGATAGTCAGCGCGTTCACCGCAGTACGATATATACAAAACTATAGTTGGAACATAAGGACCATACCGATACAGGATGGCGACAGAACCAGAGAGACCGTAGCAATAGCGGCCCTGGACACCGGACTCGGAGGACGCTTGTACCTCGGCAGAAAACTATCTGAAAAATACCATGCCCCGCCCACAAGCTACCACAACAGGGAAGGCATAACCTTTTCATCCTTGGACCAGGCAGAACTATTGAACGTTATCCAGTACATAGAACAACAGGACTACCTCAACCAACACGCCTACAAAAGTGGAACAGCAAAATACCAGACTCTCAGCGTGAACATGAAAGGCAACGGAGGCGAAGAATGAACTGCAAACGCTGCCTCCTAACACCCCCTCCCTTCAAGTGCAAAGAAGACTGCGACACCTGCCCAAGTTTTAGCCCGATGGACGTTCCCTACCCCTGCTGCACCTGCCTCCAATGGGAGGCTATGCACATGACTGACAAAGACCCGATATACGAATGGCTCAAAGGCGAAGTGGATCTCTACAACAGAATAGTCCACGAAGGACCGATAGACCACTACACACCGCTCGGCTACAAACGCCTCGTACAGCTCCACGCAATAGCCAGCAGACTGTCAACCAGATTCATACAGAAGAAGACACTCTCGAAGATAGACGACCCGCCAATACTCGAACGGATAACGCACTACACAAGCCTATACGACACAGCCAACAGATTCACAACCGCAGACAACTACGACACACTGGAAGACGTACTATATGCGACCAAAGAAAACCTCCACCAGCTAATGATATTCTTGAACGACCACCTGGAACTGAACTTTAACCTGGAGCCTCAGCCACAGACCAAAACAGGACCGAGCGTAGACGAACAACTTTCCCAGATAAACACAGCAATCGAAAACGGAGAGAGGCCACGGCCATGCTAGAACAACTAGCGGCCACGGTCCTGGGCATTGCCCTGGGATACATCGTCTACAAGACGTTCCTGGAATCCCTCAGACAAGCTCTCCAACCACGACTAGAAGCTTTTCTCGAAAACCGACAGCACAAGCGGATGCTCCGGAGGGAAACCAGATACCGGCTGTTCATCGAATAGCCAGGAGGATAGAAAAATGAAATCATATAGAGAAAAAGTTAGCTTGCAATCCCCCCACACGAGGGGGAAAACGAAAGATTCCCCCATACAGGGAACCAGAGGCTCCCTGAACCTTGGAGTATGCACTCCAAGAAACCCCGGAGCCGTTGGTTCCAAGATGAGAGGGAAACTGATAATGGGCCTCTGCATCCTGGCTGCGATACTCCTCACTACCAACATAGCCACCGCAGAGGCCGCAACCCTCAACTTCTACGCCAACGACCAGGGAACACCGATGGAAGGAGTGACCTACGTAGCCACAAACACAGACACCGGAGAAACCTACATCAACACCACAGATGAGACAGGATGGACCACACTAAACCTGCCAGCGGGAAACTACACCGTCAAAGCACTCTCGGTACTGGGTACGGAAACAAGAACATTGAGCGTAGTGGAGAACGAGGACTACAACCTACAGACCCGGTTCGCACCAGAGACCACAGACGGCGGAGGCG
>DAOVJP010000355.1 GCA_030673205.1 Thermoplasmata archaeon | reverse complement strand
GAGGGGAGTGATGTCAACTATCTTACAGAGATGGAGTTCTCAGGGGGACTGTATCTGCAGGACTGCAAGGAGGAAGCAGATGTATACGGGAGCGGGAGGGCGATAGCCATATGGGGCTATGAGCCAAGGATAAATGAATCGGGCATAGAGGTCAGTCGAAGGGAAGCGCCCGAGACCTTCGACTTCTTTGGTTGGTACAATTACCTCAAGAATCCGTTGGAATCAGAGGTGGAATACGATCCCTATGATGGTCTCTATTACTATTCTACCGGAGTGGTCAATATCGAACATATGCCTCCCCGAGGATACATGATCTACGAGAACGGAATGATCCACGTATGGTATAACCGGTAGTGCTACATCCCGCGAAGGAGGGCCAGAGATACCTCCTATATCGCGTCCATGCGAGGACGGAGGATATTTATACATCTAGGAAACTGGAGCAGTATAGTGAAGGAGCAGCATCTCCTCTCTCAAAAAGCTTGGAAAAGGTTGTGGAAAAATGAGCATATACCCCCCCCTACTTCGCCATCTGGTCTTTCCTACCTTCGATCTCACCAGAGGCACCAAGGTGATGAGACGTATGGGGGAATTGGAACGTTCCCAACACTACCCGTTAGAGAGGTTGGAAGAGATACAAAAGAAGCGATTGGTCGCCATCCTGGAGCACGCGTACAATACCGTTCCCTACTATCACAGCGTGTTCAAAGAACGAGGGTTGAAGCCTGGAGACATAAGGAACACGAAGGATCTGGAGAAACTGCCTCCGCTGACCAAGGACATCATAAAGGAACGTGGGGCCGAGCTCATGTCCACATCCTCCAGGGACGCGCCTATTCGCCAGCAGACCGGGGGAAGCACAGGGGAGCCCATGGGGTTCTACGTGACAAAACACATGCTCAGCTACGGCTCCGCTGCAAGATACCGCTCCTGGGGGTGGGCCCACTTTAGATTGGGAGAGAAACAGGCGATATTATGGGGCTCCAGCTTCGACATAAAGAAGCACAAGAAGGCCAGATCCCAGCTCAAACATGTCCTGTGGCGCAGAATGATGATGGATTGTTTCTCCCTCACTGAAGAAACGTTGCGCGAATATGCGGAGGCGCTAGCCCGCTTCAAGCCCCGACTCCTAAGAGGGTACGCTTCCCCCATGTACCTGCTCTCCCAATACGTCCTGGAGAAGGGCATAGACCTGGAGATCCCCATCATCTTCTCCACTGCGGAGAACCTGTACGACTTCCAGAGAGAGAGCATAGAAAAGGCGTTCAACGGCGAGGTCTTCGATGGCTATGGAGGCAGAGAGACCTCATTGGTGGCCCAAGAGTGCAAGGCACATGAGGGATACCACCTATCCGTAGAGAACGTGGTGCTGGAAACTGTGAACGAGCAGAACGAGCAGTTGAAGGACCGGACGGGCAAATTCCTCATAACGGACCTTCACAACCATGCAATGCCGTTCATACGGTATGATGTGGGGGACGCTGGAGAGTGGAGCGAGAAGGGCTGTTCCTGCGGGATAACCCTCCCCCTTCTGAAGAAGATACACGGCAGGGTACACCACTTCATAGTCACCGAGGAGAACAACTTCATCCCCGGCGAGTTCTTCCCCCATCTGATGAAGGACGCTAAGGGAGTGCACCAGTTCCAAGTGGTACAGGAGAAACAGGGGCATATTGACCTTTTCATAGTGAAAAAGCCGGGATACACGGAGGATAGCATCCTGGCGCTGCTCAAGAACATAGACACATACGGCCATCTAGACGTGGATATCAAGTATGTGGGGGAGATAGAGGTGCCGCCTTCTGGAAAGACGTTGTTCACCATATCCAAGGTTCCCGTGAAGTTCACCTGAGATAGCCATCATTACACGCCCGGACATCCGGCCCTCTTCGTCAGATAACCTTTACATAGCACAAAACACTCAGGGACCGAACATCATGTGTGGCACATGCGGAATAGTTGGATGGAAAGACAAAGGCCATATGCTGAGCATGGCACGCTTTTTCACACATCGCAGACCGAATAAGGGATATTATATCGGGGATGGCGTGGAACCGGGGATGCACCATCTATGGTTCACGAGCCAGGGGGGCGAATATCCTTGAATAAAAAGGTTC
>DAOVJP010000078.1 GCA_030673205.1 Thermoplasmata archaeon | reverse complement strand
GGCGGAGGTGACCTCCTTATCGGAGCGGCTGGCCAGCCTTGGGAAGTTTTCCATAGCTATAGGGGGAGAGCATTCTATCGCCCCTCCTGTGGTGGAAGCCCTCGTTCCCCATTTCCCCGGCGATCTGGGTATATTGGTAATAGATGCTCACCTTGATTTCAGGGACGAATATCTGGGGGATAGGCAAAGCCATGCCTGTGCCTCCCGACGATTCACGGAGATGGTCGGGGTGGAAAAGGTCCTGCCCGTGGGGGTGAGGTCCTTTTGCAAAAAGGAGATGGAGGACGCGAAGGAACTGGACATGCGCTGGGTCACGGCAAAGGAGGCGCAGACCCGTTCCCCCGCAGATGTGGTGAAGAAGGCGCTGCAGGATATGGACGTGAAACATCTCTATCTCAGCCTGGACATAGATGGCATAGACCCCGCCTATGCGCCGGGAACAGGGACCCCTGAGCCGTTCGGTCTCACCGCCGAATGGACAAAGGAGCTCATACAGGCCGCCGCCCCGGCGCTGGTCGGAATGGACGTGGTGGAGGTATGCCCGCCCGTGGACAACGGCAACACCTCCATTCTCGCCGCCCGCTTCATAAGAGAGGTCATAGCGGCCACTTGGAAGGTCCGCACTCAGAAGGGCATGTGGGAAGGCTTAAATGCTCAAAAGTAGTGGAGGGAAACGATGCAGGCTGTAACCGAGGGAAACATGGTGGTGGCCAAATTGGAGGATGGGGAGAGGCTTATGTCTCAGCTCTTGGACCTCATGGAGGACCAGATGATATACTCAGGAGTGGTCCTCACGGGCATCGGTATGTTGCGGGATTTTACCCTCAACTATTTTGACGGGAAGAGATACGTGGAACGCCAGTATCCAAAACCAATGGAGCTTGTGTCCCTTCACGGAAGCATAGCCGCCGATTCTTCCATCCACCTTCACGCCGCCCTCTCGGACAAGGACACAAAGATGGTGGGAGGCCATCTCTCGTCAGCAACGGTGAACAATATAGTAGAGCTTACCATCCTCAGACTGGACCGCGTGCATCTTGGAAGGAAGATGAAGCCAGGGGCACAATCCGCAGAATTATTAGTGGAGGAGAAGGCCCATTCCGTTTCCATCGAGGCAGAGAAGAGCGAGAAAGGGATGATGGAGTGATGCGGCGGGTTTAAATAAATCACCGGTGATGCTAGCCCGTGAAACCCTCCACTATCGCATATTCCAGACTTCTAAGGTTGTACCAAGCGCCCACTAGGAGCACCGTTCCAGTGATGGGAGCCCTGGCCATGGGATGCACAGAACTCCTTCCTCTTCTGGCACTCTTTATCATAGGCCTTCTGGTGCATGTCTTCTCCTCAGTGACCAACGAGATATTGGACAAAGAAGAGGATAGGAAGAGGGGGGATCTCCAATCCCATCCGCTGGCCAGCGGGGAGTTGGATACAAAAAAGGCAATACGCATCGCCTTCGCAGCATCTTTCCTTTTGGTGACAATGACCGTTCTGGTGTTCGAGAGTGAGATGGCCACCGTTCTTCTCCTCACATCCGTCGCATTGTTCGGAGCGTATAACGTCCTCAACAGATCCCTTCCTTGCACGGAATTCATCTTTGCCGGGGCCTTCATCTGTCTAGCATTGTTCGGGAGTCTTGCTGTCGGTGTGACCGATGTCTATGTGGCCATATTCGTTGCAGTAGCGGTTGGCCTTCACGCCCTTTCCATCCTCACAATATACATTGGTCTCTGGACATACCAATTCGGTACGGAGGGAGAGAGGGGCACGATCCCTTGGTTGATGGGGGCCAGAGAACGGGGGGGACGCTTCTTTTCTACAGCCCTGTTTCTGGCCTATTCCTCAGTCATCCAGACACTCTTCCTCGCATCCGTTCTCCTCCCATTCCTCCTTAACAGGTTACCATATGAGGATCATCGAGGGCAGGTAGTGGTGCTTTTCCTTTCCGTCCTCGCCGCCGGAATGATCACATATCGGACCCTTGCCTCCCCTCTCTACGACCAGAAGAGCATACGGTTGTCTTCTGTGGTCCACTATATATTGGTGGGGATCGCATTTTCCATGATGTTCATCGGAGTGACTCCTTGGGCGATCATCCTAGCCTTCTTACCGTTATTGGAGATGTATGCCGTGGCTCAACTCCTTGGAACAGGGATCCTATCTCCATCCATGGGATCGATGCCGCCCCGGCCCGTGGCTAAAGTTGTGGAGGCCAGTAGATGATATATGTCGATGGAAAGACTCTGGACCTGGAAAAGACGATACGCGTGGCCAGAGGTCACGAGACTGTGAAGTTGGACTCTGATGCAAGGGCGCAGATGGAGGAAAGCAGGGAAGCCGTTGTCAAAGCGATAGAGAGGGGTGGCGAGACATATGGGATAAACACTGGCTTTGGAGAGTTGGAGAAGATAGTGATAGATAAGAAACAGGCTCTTCAACTACAGAAGAATCTCATACACAGCCACGCCGCCACTACCGGCCCCCCCGTGGAAGAGGAGGTGATCAGGGCCATGATGCTGCATCGCGCCAACGCTTTGGCCAAGGGCTTTTCGGGAGTGCGGGCAGAGGTTGTGGATACATTGCTGGCATTTCTTAACAAGAGGCTGACGCCCGTAGTGTATTCCAAGGGCAGTTTGGGCGCGAGCGGAGACCTAGCACCCTTAGCACACGTGGCTTTGGCGCTCATAGGAGAGGGGAAGATAATGGTGAAAGGAGAGCCCAAGCCTGCAATAGAGGTGCTTGAAGGAGAAGGAATAGAACCCCTTGTGCTTCAACCGAAGGAGGGCCTAGGGCTCATAAATGGGACCCAGTACATGACCGCGAGGGGAGCGCTTTGCTTGTACGATTCAGTGCGGATCCTCTTGCACGCACAGATAGCCAGCGCCATGAGCGTCGAGGTAATGCTTGCATCGGTACGATCCTTCGACCATAGGATAATGGATGCCCGACCCCACCCTGGCCAGGGTCGTGTCGCTAAGAACATGCTGTCCCTCTTAAAGGACAGCCCTCTGGTGGCCAGCCACAGGAAATGCGGCAAACACCAGGATGCGTACACGCTTCGGTGCATCCCCCAGGTATACGGCGCCTGTTCGGACGCCCTGGAATATGCCAGAGGCGTATTGGAGCTAGAGATGAACAGTGCTACTGACAATCCCCTCGTATTCGTGGATACGGGAGAGATCATTTCCGGAGGCAATTTCCACGGTGAGCCGATCGCTCTTTCCCTCGATTTCGCGGCCCTCGCAGTGTCCGAGATAGGCAATTTTCAGGAGAGGACCATATACCGTCTCGTGGACCCAAAGTTGGGAGCACTCCCCCCTTTCCTAACGAAGGAAGAAGGATTGAACTCGGGCTACATGATGGCCCAGTATGCCGCCGCCGCCCTCGTGAACGAGAACAAGGTTCTCTCCCACCCCGCCTCCGTGGATTCCATATCGTCCAGCGCAGGGCAGGAGGATCATGTCAGCATGGGGGCCACCAGCGCCAACAAGCTCAGGACGATAGTGGACAACACCGCCACCATCACGGCCATACACCTGTTGCTGGCCTCCCAGGCCATGGATCTCAGCAAGCATTCTCCGGCGCCAGCCACGAAGGCGGCCTACGATGTCATGAGGAAGAAGATCCCATTCATCGAGAACGACGAACAGCACATAATGGCGGAGACCATGGCCACAGCCCGAAATATTCTGGATGGTGGAGAGATATTGGAAGCGGTGGGTGGCATAGTGAACATAGGATAGGCATTGAGGCGTGACGTGGCGCTGGAATAGATATTGGAAAAGCCTCTAAGTTCTCACAATATTTCCACTCAATATCGACCGCAAGCTTTTTACCAATGACCTGGTATGAACCGCCGCTAGGCTTGGCCGGGGGGTTCGGCGTCCCCTGTTACCCACAATCGTCGTTATGTGGGGGCGACTGCTGGGGGCGGCGTAACCAGCTGTCCTCGGATCTCGATGCGGCCAATGAGGTCTTGTCCCGCGGGGCTGGAGGAGGCAGTGTATTGCAGCCGGAGGGCGGCATTCCTGCCTTGACCACGGGCATCGGGCCAGGTCCGGAAGGGAGCAGCCCTACCATGGACTACCAACGCTCGCGGGGTTAACGGGGCCGAGAAAGCCTCGGGACAAATCCGTTGCCAGTCTGGGCGTCCACCCCAGTGGCCTAGCATTTTTCTATTTTTTCTCTTTACCAGTGACCTCTATCCCTTCTGCCTCTTTCTTCTCCCCCTCGCTCTTCTTATTCTTCTTCTTTAGCATGAGAACGGCTCCGATGACAACGGCTGCTACGGCTACAACACCAATGATGGGCACCAGGTCCATCCCCTCCGTACTTTCCTCGCCCGTCGGGCTCAGTGACGCACTGTCAACCTCCACGAACGCGCTTCCGTCATGTTCGTATGCCGTTGCTACGAACCGTGTGAAGGAACTTGGCGTAGAATAGCCGTCCTCTTGGATGAGGTCCTTCGGGAATAGTATGAAGATATAGCCCGGAGAGCCCTCTATCAGGTCTCCCTCCAGGTTTGTTCGGCTCATCTTGCTAGCATCGTCTTCCACCTCGAAGGTGAAGTGCCCTGTTGTCTCATCGAACACCGATGCTGATATTTTGTACTCGTTACCCGTCGTGAACAACCGGGCGATGAAGCGCTGCTTCACGCTCCTGTTCAGATCCGTTATCTTGAGAACTATGACAAAGTCATCCTCGTTGTCCAGGACCCACATGGCCCTTATGTCGAGGTTGGCGGGAGCGTCTCCCCCTTCGTCCTCCAGGACCGGTGTGCCTGTTGGAGGTGTGACCTCTAGCACAGGTTCCAGAGGAAGTTCAAAATAGCTACTGCCATCGGTATGTATGGTCACGGTGTACGTCGCAGCCTTCTCCTTTATGGTGATGACCAGATGGATCTCGTGGCCCGCAGGGACTGTGGTCACTCCTGCCGCGAAGGAAAAGGAATACGTTCCGCTTCCTGTGAATGTCTGTTCAGCACCGGCGCTCTCTCCGGTGTTCGTGCCATGCTTGTCATATATTTCAATTCCGAAGTATATGTTATCCGGGGCCTGTGTGAGAGGAATGGAAGTGAGGTCGAGCTTCACCTGGCCGCTGATGGTGCCGCCTGTTTTGAACACCATATCCTCCACGAGCTTAGGATCATCCTCACGGGCTTCTTTCAGGGGGTACTGCACGCAGATCATTCCCCCGGGAACCCCAAGATATATATTCGATATCTGCATCTGGCCATCCGATTCTGTAGGAGCTGAGTTCGCCCAGCGTCCATGGTCCTCATGAGCATGGAGGTATGCCTTGTTGTTCGCCCCTGCTGGAAGAGGGGCGCTTGAGTCTGCGGGCATGGGCAATGCTCCAGCCACGAGCACCGAGGTGCAGAGCAACGTTACTGCCAAAAGAACATGTATTCTCATTATTTTCACCGACTAGTGTAAAGTAGGTGGGAGATAAAAAGGTTTTTGAGATACTCTAGAGGATATCACAAAGCTTGAAATAGGGACATCAGATAGGGGGCGCCGAGAACTAACAGAGGGATCGATATGGAAAGAACAAAGGTCATAATAATGGGAGCTGCCGGAAGGGACTTCCACAACTTCAACACATACTTCAGGAACCGCCAGGACGTGGAGGTGCTAGCCTTCACCGCAGCCCAGATACCCGACATTGCAGGCAGGAAATATCCGCCAGAACTTTCTGGAAGCCTCTATCCCGAGGGCATTCCCATATTCTCGGAAGATGACTTACCCCGACTTATCAAGGAGCTCGGCGTGGAGACCGTTGTCTTTGCATATAGCGATCTGCCATATGAGTATGTCATGGGGAAGGCCGCCATAGTGAATGCGCTCGGAGCGGATTTCATGCTAATGGGCCCGAACAACACGATGATCAAATCGTCCAAGCCAGTGGTGGCCATCTGTGCGGTGCGGACCGGCTGTGGAAAGAGCCAGACCAGCAGGAAGGTGTTCAAGTTCTTCAGGGACAAGGGACTCAAAGTGGTCTCCATTCGCCATCCCATGCCATATGATGCAGACCTGAACAGCCAGAAATGCCAGCGCTTCGCTTCCTACGAGGATCTGGAGAAATACCGATGCACCATAGAGGAGCGTGAGGAATACGAGCCCTATATAGACATGGGCGGAGTGGTGTATGCTGGTGTTGATTACGAGACCATAATACGCGAGGCAGAGAAGGAGGCGGACATAATAATCTGGGATGGAGGGAACAACGATTTCTCCTTCTACAATACCGACCTCTACATAACCATAGCAGACCCGCACAGACCCGGACATGAGCTCGCATACTATCCTGGAGAGGTGAATATCAGAATGGCGGATGTGGTGGTGATCAACAAGATGGAAACCGCGCACCCGGAAGATATAGATCTGGTCAGGGCCAATGTTCGTAGAGTGAACCCTGGCGTAACATTCGTGGATGCAGCCAGCCCAGTGTTCGTGGATGACCCCGATGCCATAAGAGGCAAGCGTGTCGTAGTAGTGGAGGACGGGCCCACCGTGACCCATGGAGGAATGGGATACG
>DAOVJP010000206.1 GCA_030673205.1 Thermoplasmata archaeon | reverse complement strand
GCCTATATACTGATATACAAAGGGATAGTGAGCCGCATAGGCCGCGTCACCACATCCACCATAACCAGGATGGGAGAGAACGACTTCAAGGAATACGAGCCAAAGGAGTCGATGGAGCGCCTGATAGTGCCCATGACCGGGTTGTTCGGCCGCCGACTCATGAGGGGAATAATGGCCTCTGCCCTCGACGAACTATACGATGAAGAAGAGTTGGACGACATTCTGGAAGAGCTGTTGACATGAGTGATATGCCCAAACCGCCCTTCGTTTCTCTCAGATCAAGATGTTTTTGCCAGGCCACCGAGGACGAGGAGAGGGTGCGAAAGGCCCTTTTCTCCATCGTGGGGGAGCTGGCTGTGCAGAGGGAAGTGACACAGGGATATCATGGGAATCCGCTGACCATCCTACGGGTCTCGGCCACCAGGAAACGGGACATCCTCCCAATATCGAAGTTCTTGTGGGAGGGAAGAAAAGAGTTGTTAACGAATGTGGAAGAGCGGCTTGATGATACCCGATATTTCCATGTCCGGCTGTCCAAACAGGCGGCCTTCGACGGAGAGATGAGGATGGTGGGGAGAACGTGTCCGGGAGGGGTGGTGGACATATCCCTCAAGGTCGAGGCCTACCCTGCTAGCAGGGAGAACGCGCTGAAAGCCCTGCGGGTGTGGTTAGCGTGACAGAGCATACCATTTTAATCCCTTGCTCACTTTCACAGGCATGACACAAAAGGCACCGAAAATAGACCCGTCGTGCTTCGTGGCGGAGGGCGCCAGGATAATAGGCGATGTGACCCTGGAAAAGGGGGTTGGCATATGGTTCAATGCCGTTCTGAGAGGGGACCAGGAAGCCATTGTTGTCATGGAGAATGCGAACGTCCAGGACAACTGCGTCATCCACACCTCCACCAGATACCCGACCAGGATAGGGAAGAACGCCAGCCTCGGCCATTGCGCCGTTGTCCACGGTGCCACCATAGGGGACAACGCATTGGTGGGAATGAACGCCGTGGTGTTGAACGGAGCGGTCATAGGAGAGGGAAGCGTCGTTGCCGCAGGGGCCGTGGTAAAAGAGGGGATGATCGTACCCCCGGCGAGCCTGGTGGCTGGCGTTCCTGCCAGACTGTTGAAAGAGAACGTCCCGGCACTGGCAGAGGCGACGAAAAAGAACGGCGAGGAATATCAGAGGCTTCGGGACGAACACTTGAAAAAAGGGTTCGATGTCTACCGACCGGGCCCTTCATAGGATGGAGAGTGTGGAGCACCTTCGAGTATAGCTATTCCGGAGCTGGCGCCTATCCGGTTCGCACCCGCTTCTATCACTTCACAGGCCTTCTCGTAGTCCTTTATCCCGCTGGCGGCCTTCACCCCCATATCGGGTCCAACGGTCTTTCTCATTATCTTGACGTGGTCGATCTCGAACGGGGGGCCGAAGCCCGTGGAGGTCTTGACAAAGGCCGCTCCCACCTCCTTGCATAGTTCACAGGCCCTGGCTATCTCTTCATCCGTAAGATACCCTGTCTCCAATATGACTTTGACGTGGGCGGGTCGAGAGGCTTCCACCACCGCCCTCACATCCACCCTCACAGCATCATACTCCCCGGCCAGAAGCATCCCCACGTTGATGACCATGTCTATCTCCTCCGCGCCGTCCTCCACCGCTTTCCTGGCTTCATATGTCTTCACCTCTGTTCTCGTCGCTCCCAATGGGAAGCCCGCAACAGAACACACCTTGATATCCGAGCCCTCCAGCTCCTGGGTGCAGAACGCGACCCAACAGGGGTTGACGCACACCGTTGCGAACCCATATCCCCTGGCCTCGGCGCACAGACCGGATATGTCTTCCCTCTTCGCCGTTGGCTTGAGCAGGGTGTGATCGATCATTCCGGCCAATTCCTCTCGTGTGATATCCAATCTCATCCCTCCATAATGAGGATGATAAGATCCGGTTTAAGTCTTTCGGAAACTGGCCGCTGGTATGGTTCTGGAAACAGTAGGTTTTAAATAACGTGGCACCGTGAGATGTACTCGAACAACGGAGGCGTTTCCTTGACCGAGGTAGAGTTGGGCATTCTAGCAGGTACCGGTTTCTACGACCTGGATATATTAGATACGTGGAAGAATGTGGAGCTGGACACCCCCTACGGAAAGCCATCCGCCCCCTACAAGATAGGGCGGTACAACGGACGGGGGATCGCCTTCCTTCCGAGGCATGGAAAGGAGCATACCATCCCCCCGCACAAGGTCAATTTCAAGGCGAATATATGGGGCCTGCGGGAGCTGGGGGCGAGCAATGTCATGGGCATCAACAGCATGGGCAGTCTGAAGGAGGAGATCGTACCCCCGTGTATCGTTATACCCGATGACTATGTGGGTTTCTTCGACATCCCTACGTTCTATGATGAAGAGGTGAAGCACGCCTCCCCCGATCTGAGCGAGGAGCTAAGAGATACCCTCCTTGAAGCGGCGAGAACACGCGGGATAGAGGTGCGGGACGGAGGCGTGGCGGTGCAGACCACCGGTCCACGGTTCGAGACACGGGCAGAGATAAAGATACTGTCCAACTGGGGGGATCTAGTGGGAATGAACATGGCCAGCGAGGCGACGCTGTGTTCCGAACTCGGAATGAGCTATTCCAACATCGCATCGGTGGACAACTATGGGAACGGCATATGCGGTGAGCGGCCCACATTCGAGTTGGTGCTGGCCAATTCCAAGAAGAACCACGATCGTGTGGAGGAGCTGGTAAAGGGAGCGATAGAACTTCTGTTGGGATGAGCGCCGTTATTCCCTATCTCTGTATCTGAGTACCAGGAACAACAGGGCGGCCACCCCCGCCATCCCTATGCTGTTCCCAACGATATAGACCCGGTTCCCCACCTGGAGCGTATATATCTGTAGAGCGGTGAACGAGAACAGCACGGTGAAGAGGAAGAGAACGGATATCCCTGTGGCCCGTCTCGTCTTGGCTACATGTCGCACCTGGATCCACCATCCCAGGTTCAAAACGATTATGCTTACATAGCCCAAGGTCTCCATCCGATCCAACTATCCATCTCCGCCTCCGGGAGAGCTTTTTGCCGTATATAAAGTCGAAGGCAAAACGTTCTTTGAGTAAGGCGTTCGTCTATTACCACCGTCTCTCCCATTCCACCTTCACGAAGTTTATCCTTAGCAACAGCCAGACAAAAGGCGCGGTGCCTATGGCTATGGGGAGGGCGTCGGAATACCAGAGCATCTCGACGATCACAAAATATGGGGCCACACCCAACAGTTCAAAGAACATGCCGAACCAGAATAGGGAGAGAACGACCAGCCCCATGATGGAGCCGACAAATATGACACCGAAGTTGTGTAGGGAGACCTTGTAACCCCCTCTCTCACCGAAATATTCCACCATCCTGGACGGGATATAGGCCTGGAAAAAGTTGCCAGCTAGCGCGAAAGGTGTGGCTATACTGAGCACCGGGATGTCCAGCACACAAGTGGAGATGATGGCCCACGTAGCCTCGGCGATCATTGCGGCCAACTGCCCGATCTGCCTGCGATTCTCCGCACGAGCCAACTTTGCGCTCGCGTGCAAGAAGTAGG
>DAOVJP010000344.1 GCA_030673205.1 Thermoplasmata archaeon | reverse complement strand
CCCATATGACCGAATATCTATATATGAAGGATGTAGAGTCGAACTATATCAAGGAGTTCGATGCCGTGGTGAAGGGTGTTGGCTCTGGCTTCGTGGTCCTGGACCGCAGCGTGTTCTATCCTCTTGGCGGGTGCCAGCCTACGGACAAGGGGACATTGGAGTGGGATGGGAATACGGTGGAGGTAAAGGAGGTGCGGAAGAAGGGGGGACAGCACATGATCACAGGAGAGATTTCGAGGGGAACGAGGGTGCACGGCGTCCTGGACTGGGAGCGGCGCTATGGTCATATGCGGATGCACACCGCCCAGCATATTATCAGTGGTATCGTCTACGACCTGTACGGCGCCCGTACAGTGGGCAACCAGATACATGCGGACCGGAGCAGGATCGATTTCTTCCCCTCCGATCTCGGCGAGGAAGAGCTGAGGAAGGTAGCGGAGATGTGCAACGAGGCCTTCGCAAAGGACATCCCCATCAAGATATACGAGATGGGGCGGGACGCATTGGAGGCAAAGGTGGGGTTGGAGAGGGCGAACCTGGACCTTATACCGGAGTTCATCAAGACGCTCAGGGTCATCGATATCGAGGGGTTGGACATCTGTCCCTGTGCAGGCACCCACGTACGCTCCACTGGAGAGATAGGCAGGATGTGCATCACCGCCTGCAAGAACAAGGGGAAAGAAAAGCAGCGCGTAGAATATGTGTTGGAGTGATATGATGCGTCCGAACGCTCTTCACAATTTGATGGAGGGACGGAAGAAGATCGTGGTCATACTCGTCGCACTCTTCGTACTTATTGGCGGGGTGGCGATGCTGTCCAGCTTCCGCGACCCTGAGATCCGAACGGTCTACTTCTCCAGGGGCACTCCGAACAACCTCACCCCCACCGTGGACATAGATGTGGAGGTCTACAACCCCAATCTGGCGGGAGGGAGGATAAAGGAGGTGGCGTTGAGCCTCTACGTGGGCGGGGTGTACATAGGACACTTCCAGGAGAGATATGAAGTGGAGATCCCTGCGAAGGGGGTCGCGTCCATCCCTCTGAACTTCGCATTGGACACCTTTTCCGGGTACGGCGGGCCGTTAACAGCCTTGAGACTGAATGGCACCGTGACCGTGGAGGTCATGTTCTTCACCTTCGACGTGTCTGTGGAAGCGACGAATGCGTTTCTCTAGGGCTATATCCCCATGGCTATCCTCAACATGTCCCGCAGGCCGGGCGCGAAACCAAGAACGAATACTGCCAATCGGAGCACCCCCATCATCGTGTCGTCCTCCATCTCCTTCTTTATATGGATCTCCAGGAAGTAGATGATGGCAACAACCACCGCGAACTTCATGAAGAACATCGCGATGGGAGAGTTGGCCAAGGAAATGACGTTCCGGGCCAATACGTGCTTCTCGGCATACCCGTAGACGGCCAATCCCCTATACGTTGCAGTGGCATCGAACATGTGGCCGAACATGATCAACGCGCTTGAAGGCAGCGCGAATATGGACACTATTTTCGATCTGGAGGAGAGGACGTGGAGAGATACGATCATGCTCATGGTGAGCAAAAAGGCCGTGACAGGGATGAGCCATATCTCCGAAGGATGAGTGTTCACTCCCGCCACCCACGGGTCTTGGAGCCAGAGAAGTATGTACATCCCGCTCATGAGCAGGAGGAAGGTGCCGTTGGCGGCGGTGACAGCCAGATAGCCCATCCGTCCCTCCTGGTCTCGGAACACCGAGAGGCAACTGACGCAAAAGGATATGAAAAGGCCGAATACCAGGGCGGCCAGCGAATAAACGGTCAGGGTGGAGAGACCGCCCATGAACCATGCGGTGATTAGGCCAGCCACCACCAATTCCATGGCAATGAATACGGTGCCTTTGTCCCCTTTGAACGCAGGCATTGGAAGCCGTTTTGTAAATAGCCATGTGAATAAAAGTCCTGTCACCACCAACAGCGTTATCACCAGGTATATCTGGGGGGCTATGAAGAGATAGGCCACTCCCTCCGGGAACAGCTCCGCGTCCTCCAACGCCCGCAGGGAGCTTCCCAGGGCGATATAAGGGGAGAGGACCAGCATGAAACGCCAATCCACCTCTATCTCCAGTTTGCGTAGGAGGACATAACACCAGTATAGTGCTAGCCCCAGGATCAGGGCGTAGATGGTCGTGTTCACAACATTAT
>DAOVJP010000227.1 GCA_030673205.1 Thermoplasmata archaeon | reverse complement strand
TGTTCCTCCGCGTGTCTGCCATCCTCCTCCGGGGTGGAAGGGGTTGGCATGTGTACGCTCAACACCTTGTCTGCCCCCAGGGCTTTCACGGCCAGTGCGAGGACAAGGGAAGAGTCCAAACCTCCGCTCAACCCCACCACGACCCCTCTAGCCCCGCTTCTTTCCACCCCTGCTCTTATGTGCTCCGCCAATATGTCCGTCCAACCCGGATCGTAAGGGAATCTCATCTTATCACCTGCCTCCGTGCATTCATCATCCTAGAAATATCCTTCCTCCCATCTTCATCCCTTCCTCTCTCCTTTTTCTCCGACCCAGTGGCGGCCTGCCATACCTCCATGATATATTTGAGCGTGTAATATGCGCCCGCGAGCACCATGATGAAGAAGCCTACCTCCACGGCCGCCCAGAGTCGGGGTTCGACCCAGGCGGCCATGGTGAAGAAATCGAGGGTGAAATGGAGAATTATCGCGCCTGGCAAACCTCTTTTCAGGAAAGCATATCCCAGGGCCATCCCGGTGAAGAACGTGGGGGGCACCTTGTACATGTCCCACCCGCCGTATGCGTGGGCCATGGCGAACATGAGGGAGGAGAACAACAGGAAGAAGAAGCCGCTTCGAGTTACCTTTCCAAAGCCTTCCAGCATCCTGGGCTTCCATCCCTCTTGGATGGTGCAGTACAGGCCCAAGGGTATTCCGAGGAACATCACCCGGAGAATGAGCTCCTCCCAGACGCTGGCGTTGGCAAAACCGTAGAACATCTCCCATATGGGGCGGCTCCCGAAATCCGGCACGACAGCGCTGGCTCCGGCAATTTCCACCAGGAGATAGGAGACAGTGGGGAAGAAGAACATGATGGAGAGAAGCCGCGGTGTCATGATGAAAACGTTATCGTCCCACAGGGTCGGCTCCCTCTGGCCTTTGATGCTTTCCAGTATCCTGTCCAGGCAGGGTCTGAGGTCTTTATGGGCCAGCACCATGAAGGAGGATATTATGGCGCCTACCAGGAGCACATAGTATGTGGACAACGTCCCTCCGCTCAATTGAACAAGCCCTACTATGCGCGGCGTGGAAATGAACAGCCATTGCGTGGAGGATGATAGGGGAGAAGGGACATAGACCAGGGAGGAGAACAATAGGATAAGACTTGTGCACATGGAGATCAGGGTGACCGTGAAGGCCGATAGGAACACCAATAGGCCGATCCGCGGGTGCCTTGATAGGGAGGAGGCGCTCATGCGTCCAATATCCTGTCAACGAAATGCTCTTCTGGTAGTGCGCCCTCGAAACTCGTTTCATCGTTTATGACGATCTTAGGCACGCCCATGACCTCGTGTTCCACAGCCAGTGCCATGAACTCGCTGGCCTCCACCATGTCCGCCCGTATGCGTGGACTCTCGACGGCCAGCATGTGGGCCATCCTCACAGCTCTCGGGCAATGGGGGCAAGTGGGTGTGATGAACACCTGCAGGTGTATATCCTTGTCCAGGCTCTCCAGCGCTTCCTTTGTCTCTAGGCTAAGGCTGGTGCTTCCCCGGGCCACATCCACGATCCCCTCCACCAGACTGGTGAACTCGTATCCTGCGGGCACGCCATAGAACTTGACGCCGTAATCCTCATTTCCGATCAGAACGATGGCGGGGCTCTTATCAACACCATATTCCTTGGCCACGTCCCCATCCTTCTCTATATCGTATATCTCCGCCACGATATGTTCGCTCAGTTCCGCAAGCTCGTTGCAGATCTGTTTCGTCTCGTTGCAGAACTTGCATTCGTGGCTCTTCGTGAACACCAACAGGCTCACATCCCCCTCCAGTGAGCCGAGCGTCTCCTTCAGGTTCGCTTTGTCATCATCGTTGATCATTGCCATCATATCACCTATCCGAACAACATTCCCATGCCGCCAGCGGCTTCTTTCTCTTCCTCTTTGATCTTCTGGTATATGTCTTCTTTGTTCTCCGCCTCGGCCACATCGCTCTCCGAGAACAGTTCCTTGGCCCGGACCAGAGCCTCTTCGCTCCCCTCGATCAGCACGAACTTCCAAGCATCGTCCAGACCCAATACGCTACCGTCCCTGGAAACGATGCTCTGTCTGCTCACTATATCATCCCCCGTCACCTTGGCCACCAGCAAGTTCTTGTCCTTCGGAACCTTGAAAATCACATAGTCCATGCCACTCACCATCCCCTCATCAGAGGCGCGGTAGATAAGGATTGCGGCTGAAGCTGGTTAAATGGGTTGTGAGAGCTCTACCACGGAAACCGGAGAGGCTATTCGAACCCGGAAAAACTTATACTGTGGTCATCTATCCATCGGACAAAGGAGGAATTAGACAGATGGAACATCATAGAGCATCTAACAGGGTCAGGCAGATACCCGGGTCTGCCATACATGAGATGACGCGGTTATCCAAACAGATAGAGGATGTGGCGTTCTTGTCCTGGGCGAAACCGACATCTGACACGCCAGCCCATATCAAGGAGGCCGCCATATCCGCCATAGAGAAGGGGTTGGCCGGCGGCTACTCTGAGAGTTCTGGTCTCCCCGTGCTTCGAGGGGAGATAGTCAAGAAGCTCAAGAGGGACAACAACATGGATGCCGCCCCCTCCGAAGTGGTGGTTACGGTCGGAGCGGTAGAGGGGCTTTCGGCAGCTATCATGGCGTTGGTGGACCCGGGGGACGAGGTCATCCTGCCCTCTCCAACCTATTCCACTCATATCCAGATGGTATTGTTGGCATCTGCAAAGCCTGTTCTCGTTCCCACTATCGGAGAGGACTTCTCACTGGATATAGAGGGCATCAGGAAGGCGGTGACCGATAAGACAAAGGCCATCATGTACTGCACGCCATCCAATCCAACGGGAACGGTGTTCTCCGAGAAGAGCCTCCGCCAGCTGGCCGATATTGCCCTGGAGAACGATCTTGTGGTGATTACTGACGAGGCCTACGAGTATTTTGTCTATGACGACCATAGACATTTCAGCATAGCGGCCATTCCCGAGATGAAGAAGAACGCGGTGAGCTGCTATACCTTCACAAAGACCTATGCCATGACCGGTTGGAGGATAGGGTATCTGCATGCTGACGAGGAATTGATCCCGCAGATCAGCAAGGCACACATCCCCTTCGCCATCTGTGCGCCCGTCGTATCCCAGTATGCGGCGCTCGCGGCTCTGAGAGGACCTCAAGACTGTGTGACAAAGTTCAGGGACCATTATCTTCGCGCCCGAAACCTCATGTGCGAGCGTCTCGATGATCTAACATCGATCTTTGAGTATACCAAACCTGATGGAGCGTATCTCATGTTCCCCAGGATATTGACCGAGGAAGGGAAGGACTCGACATCATTCTGCAAAAGACTGTTGAGCGGAGCAAAGGTATCGACGACACCTGGG
>DAOVJP010000120.1 GCA_030673205.1 Thermoplasmata archaeon | reverse complement strand
TAGTGCCTCCGGATCCGGTATCAACACCCTCTTCTCGGGATTCAGTATGGCTGCGCTCTCTGCCATGAACCAGACGCCGCAAAAGAGTATTGTGTGGCTGGAAGAGCTTACCGCCTCCCGGGCCAGCGCCAGGCTGTCGCCCACTATGTCCCCTATGTCCTGCACCTCTGGGAGCTGATAATTGTGTGCTAGGATCAGCACGTCCTTCTCCTTTGCAAGGGAACGTATGCGGCGTTGGATATCGGAGAGTTCGGGCATTAAAGAGGGTATGGAGAGGGGATATAAGCGCTTTATGGCGGAGAGTGTCAATCTATCAGAACAAGAACACATATACCATGATGGAGAAGTAGGCTGCGAAGGAGACGACATATCTGAGCACGGTCGCCCGGACCGTTCGTCCCTGTCCCAGCCACAGTCTTTCTATATCATCCTCGTGCCCTCTGGACCTCAGCAGCCTGTGGAAGGCGGGGAGGTAGGATATTCCAAGGAACAGCACGATGAGGTATGTCAGGGGAAGACCGACCCCGAATAACTGGTATGTGGTAAGGAGGGTGCCGGTCAACACGATTATGGCCATGAGGAAGCTGAACACGATCCAGAAGGACCTCTTACGGCCAAGGACCACCACGGTGTTCCTCTCCACCTGCTTGTCTATGTCGTGGTCCCGTATCTCTTGTAACATCTGGACCATGGCACTGCGCAGGATCAGCACGATCAGGAGATACACTGTTCCCAGAGTGAAATAGCCCAGGACAAGGATGGCGAATGAATACGGGAACGTGTTTATGGAGAGCGCATGGCTCACAACGTCCAACCCCACCTTGTTCTTGAACCGAAGCGGCTCCGCGGTATAGAAATAGAACACGAACAGGATCAATGCAGTGAAGAGGAAAGGCCAGAGACCAAGGATGGCGGAGAATACCAGGGCTAGCCAGACGCTAATGGCAAGGGACATCAACGCAACTCTGGGTGTCACCCTTCCATCGGACACGGGGTTCCTGAGGCGCTTCTTCTTGTCCAGGGCGTCCACGTGTCTGTCGAAATAGTCGTTGGCCGCAAAAAGAAGCCATTGGGCAGCGAACACAACGATTATGATGGGATACAGCGGAATGAAATCAAGAAGTCGACATAATCCATCCCAGACCAGCGTATCGTTCACCCATACGGAATAAGGGATGAAAGCGAACAGTATCATGCCAATTGATAACAGCCACCACTCATCTATCCGCGGAAAGTCGTGGAAAACACTCTTGAAACTGTTGACACGCTTGCTCATAGCTCACTCGACCAAGACGCTGTAAGACGGCACCCATTAAAAGACTTGCTTCTTGGGCGGGTTCACTTCACACTTGTTCCAGCCTATGCTCACCCACCTCGACCTATCCTGCGAACCATGGTGCCCATAATACTCTTTAAATGCTGTAGGAACATGCCCCTCGACGGAGGATATCCCATATGAAAGGCGAAGAGGAGAAAAGGCCAGTGACCAAAGGAACGAATGCCCCTCCTGACAACACGAACATCACCGAGAACATGAAGAAGATAAAGCACACGATAGTAGTGATGAGCGGAAAGGGGGGCGTGGGGAAGAGCACTGTGGCGGCGAACCTCGCGATGGCACTATCCAAGAACGGCGCGAAGGTGGGGTTGCTGGACATCGACATTCATGGGCCCAACATCCCCAAGATGCTGGGCATAGAGGACGAGCTCCCCATTGCAGAGGGAAATTCCATCATTCCGATAACATCCAACGGCCTCAAGGTGATGTCCATGGGTTTCCTGTTGGCGGATAAGGACACGCCGGTCATTTGGCGAGGGCCCATGAAGACGGGGGTCATCCGCCAGTTCCTGGGAGAAGTGCTCTGGGGAGAACTGGACTACCTCATCGTAGACCTGCCACCGGGCACCGGGGACGAGCCATTGAGCATCGCTCAGTTGATCCCGGGAGGCACCGGGGCAGTAATAGTGACAACACCCCAGGAGGTCTCTCTCCTGGACTCCAGAAAATCTGTGAATTTCGCCAGAGCCCTCAACATGCCAGTCATCGGCGTCGTAGAGAACATGAGCGGCTTCACCTGCCCCCACTGTGGCAAACGCACCGACCTCTTCAAATCCGGGGGAGGGGAGAAGGCGGCGGGGGAGATGGGCGTCCCGTTCCTAGGCCGTATCCCAATAGACCCGTCCATAGTGGAGAAGGGAGATCGCGGAGAGACATTCATCGATGTCCGATCAGAGTCGGCCAAGGCCTTTCGTGGGATAGTTGACCATATAGAAGAAATAGTAGAAGGAATATAGGCAGAGCAAAAGAGCATTGAAACACCCCCGTCTGACGGCAGGGAAGAGATGTAGTAGAGATAAAGGAGGTAAGCACATGAAAGAATCAGATATAGTAGTAATAGGAGGAAGCGCGGCAGGCCTTACTGCAGCGATCACGGCTAGGAGACACAATCCGGACAAGAGCATATTGTTAGTGAGGAAGGAGGAGAGGGTGTTGATACCCTGCGGGATACCCTATATCTTCGGAACCGTTGGGAAGCCGGAGAACAACCTGATACCCGATGCGGTGCTAGAGAAGAACAGCATAGAACTCCTAGTGGGCGAGGCAAAAGAGCTTAAACCCGATGAGAAGATCGTTACTATCGCAGGTGGGGAGACCGTAAAATACGAGAAATTGATCCTGGCCACGGGCTCTAATCCAATGGTACCGCCCATACCAGGGATAGACAAGAAGAATGTATTCCCAGCAGAGAAGAGCGTAGGCAACATGCAATCCCTCCTCGACACCCTGGAAAACACAAAAGACCTGGTCATCCTTGGAGGCGGTTTCATAGGCGTGGAGTTCGCAGATGAGTGCAAGAAGAACAGGGACATCAATGTGACCATAGTCGAGATGCTCCCACATTGTCTTCTGCTCGCATTTGAAGAAGAACTCTGTGTGGAGGCCGAGAAGGCCCTCATCGACCGAGGCATAAACCTCGTCACCGGCGTTAAACTGGAAGAGGTAGTTGGCGATGAGCGCGTCAGAGGTGTCAAGCTCTCCGATGGAAGGGAACTGAAGGCGGATGTCATCATAGTCGGCATAGGGGTCAGACCCAACGTAGGGGCTGCCGAAGCTGCTGGTTTGAAGGTAGATCGAGGAGGCATCGTTGTTGACACGAACATGAGGACCTCCGATTCAAACATATTCTCGTGTGGAGACTGCACTTCCAAGAAGTCTTTCTTCACTGGACAGCCTTCCGGCCTCAACCTGGCATCCGTAGCCGCTATGGAGGCACGCATAGCCGGTGCGAACCTGTTCAGTACGAGAAGAGAGAACCGGGGAACCGTTGGAGTGTTCGCTACGGCCATCGGCGATCTGGTTCTTGGAGTCGCGGGAATGACGGAAAAGGCGGCTAAGGACAGCGGTTTCGACGTGACAACTGGCGTGGCGGAGGCGACAAACAGACATCCGGGCGGTATGCCTGGCATGGCCATGATGAAGGTAAAACTGGTCTTCAACAAGAAGAATGGGGAACTCATAGGTGGACAGGTCAGAGGAGGCCCCAGCACAGGAGAGCTCATGAACACCATCAGCGCTTGCATCCAGAAGAAGATGACAGCGGACGACATAGCCACATTCCAGCTTGGGACACACCCGGCAGTGACGGCCTCGCCGATAGCGTATCAGCTGGTCAACGCGGCCGAGATGGCCATCAAGAACGAGTGAGGGAAGCACTATGAAAATAGCAATATCATCCACAGGAAAGACGCAGGATGCCCCTATGGACCCCCGGTTCGGTAGATGCCCCTATTTTATAATTATGGACACCGAGACCATGGAGTTCCAGGCAATAGAGAACCAGAGCGCTATGGCCTCTGGTGGCGCAGGCGTCCAGGCAGCTCAGGCTACCGCCTCATTGGGCGTGGAGGCAGTGATAACGGGCAATGTCGGCCCAAAAGCCTTCCAGACATTGTCCGCTGCCGGGATAAAGATCATCACTGGCGCTAGCGGCATGGTGAAGGATGTCGTGGAAAAGTTCAAGACGGGAGGGCTGGTCGAGACGACCGCTCCGACCGCAGACAGCCACGCTGGAATGGGAGGAGGCATGGGCGGGGGAAGAAGAGCGGGAGGTAGATAATATGCAGATATGTATACCGACAATGGGAAATAAAGGACTGGACGAGCAGGTAGGAGAACACTTTGGCAGGGTACCCTCATATACTCTTGTGAACCCGGATACGAACGATGTGAAGATCGTGGACAACACCAGCGAGCACATGGGCGGCCAGGGCTATCCCACAGAGATAATAGCAAAGCTCGGAGTGGATACCATGCTCTGCGGAGGCCTGGGTCGACGGGCGATAATGATGTTCGAAGACTTTGGCATCATGGTATACGTCGGAGCCACCGGCACGGTTAGAGACGCGCTTCAGGCATACAATGAAGGGAAGCTCCAAGCGGCTACGGACAAGAACGCCTGCAGCCAACATGCATATCGTAAGCAAGAGCATCAGCACGGTGAACACTGCTAGGGCTCTAGATGAACACCGGGCTGCGGATACATGAGAATGCCTGGAACGTGGCATTATGAAATACAAGGAGCAAGGCACTGCAGAGGTGAATAGATGAGAATAGCCATAGCTAGCGGCAAAGGGGGAACGGGAAAGACCACCATCGCCACCAACCTGGCGTTGAGCCTGGAACATATGCAATTCCTTGACTGCGACGTGGAGGAACCGAACTCGAACATATTCCTGGGTCTTGAACTAAAGAAGATCAAGGACGTGACCATCCCCATCCCCAACATAGACAAAGAAAAATGCACCTTATGCGGCAAGTGCTCCGCGTTCTGCCAGTACAACGCCCTCGCCGTTCTGCCCAACGACATTCTGTTCTTCCCCGAGCTGTGCCACGGCTGCGGCGGATGCACCCTGGTCTGCCCCGAAAATGCCATCACAGAGGTGGGACGGACCATAGGGGTGATAGAGGGCGGAAGGTCGGACAGCGTGGAGTTCTACCATGGGCTGTTGAATGTCGGAGAAGCAATGGCCACACCGGTCATCGCCGCGCTGAAAGAACTGATAGATGATGAAAAGGATGTGATCCTCGACTCACCTCCTGGAGCAGCCTGCCCCGTCATAGAGACCGTGGAAGGCAGCGACTACTGCCTGCTGGTAACGGAGCCAACGCCCTTCGGCCTCCACGATCTCAAGATCGCCGTTAGCCTCCTCAGAGATCTGAGTGTCCCCTTCGGAGTGATCATAAATCGGGATGGCGTGGGCGATAGTTCGGTCGAGGAATACTGCCAAGAAGAAGGCATACCGCTCCTACTGAAGATTCCACAGGACCGGGAGATCGCAAGACTCTATTCC
>DAOVJP010000019.1 GCA_030673205.1 Thermoplasmata archaeon | reverse complement strand
CTCAACGCCTCCATCACCTCCTCGGAGGCCTGGGCGTATCTTTCCATGTCCACCGGCAGATATGTGGCTCCGGGAGCCAACTGATACGCCTTGGATATGGGCATGGCAGAATGGACGCCCAGCGCTCTAGCCTCGTATGAACACGTAGACACCACCCTCCTACCTCTACCATCCCTAGGGTCGGCGCCCACTATCAACGGCAACCCGGAATACTCCGGATGGGCTAACACCTCTACGGAGGCAAAGAAGGCGTCCATATCAACATGGGCTATAAGGCGCATGAAGGAAGATGGACCGGTGCCTTAAAAACCCTACCTCTATCGAGAGAAAGATCCTCTAGACTCAGAAGGACCGGGGGTCACATGGATGTGGGAAAGAACCCTGAAACACGGGGTGGAGGTGGTCACCCTGGTGTCTGCTATTCTATCTTCCTTCCCTGAAATAGTTGTCTATGCTCTCCAGCTTCTTTTTCCTCTTGAACGGAGGGAGAACGAGATAGCCATAATGGTGGGAGAGGTCCACTGGCACTCTTCGGAATTCCCCCGGCTCCATGAATCCCAGTTTTCTGAAGAAGCCCTCCGCACGCGGCGTCAATGGCTTGGTGAGCAGATATCCCACCATCTCACTCATCCCCAGCATGGCAAGCTTGGCGCCTATTCTCCTGCGGCGGATATCAGGCAGTACCTCTATAGCCCTCAAAACGTAGATGGGATCCCCATCCAGGGCTGGGACGCCCCAATCCTCGATATACACCCATCCCAGTATGGTCTTGTCCTTTGCGCATACTAGGAATATGGGGCGGGGGAATTCTCTCAGCCACATCTTGAAGGTCTTGGTATAGTCGGTAACACCCATTCCTCTGAAGAAACTGAAGCCACGCCCTGGTAGCCCCATGTCCGCAGTCTCGAATGTGAACTTGTTGAAGTCTATGGCATCCTCTATTTTGATGTATGTAAAGTCCATGTCGCGGCGCAGTATCTTCAAACGGAATACCCCTGTGAATGGAGAGATGAGCGGGTGTGCCCTTACTCGGTGTAGACACACCAGACGATCGCGTTGTTCCGCATGAACATGTTCAGTTGCGTCTGGGTTATCCCTGCCTTCTCCAATAGTATGGGCAGCCATTCGTCCGGGGCTATCTTCTTGCTCCCGTCGCTGTGGATGGTGGCGATCTGGGCGCACTTCACCCTTTTTCCATTAACGGATATCCTGTCCGCCGCAGCATTCCTGAATGTCTGATGGATGATACAACTGGTGTCTATAGCTCCAGGCTTTACGGTGGAGTTGTAATAGTCTGCCACGTCGGTGTGTATCCTCGAAAGTTTTCCTATCCTCTTGGTGTATTCCGTCCAGCCTCTCTCGAAGGGGTTCGTTATGGTGACGACACAGTTCTCCGTCGGGGTGAATACCGTCTCGAACGTCGATAGGATGGAATCGCCCGCCCTCAGTGCTTCCAGGAAAGCGTCCCATGTGTCATATTCCTCTTCGGGCATGCTCTTTGCCAGGGAGGTAGCTAGACTCATAAGATATGTGTTCATCCCCGCGGCGCCCTGTTTATCCGCTATGTCCTCAAGGAACAGATGGGCGGCCACATCCACGAATGGGTTGTTCTTTATGCTGGTAGCTCTCAGTTTCATCTCCCTATCATCGCTCATTCTTCCACCTCCTCGCCACGAAGCCTAGCACCCTTCATGACCATAGCATATACGCAGGCATAGTTCCTCAACAGGCTGCGCACATACTCGGGGTTTATGCCAAGCTTCTTCAACGGCTCCTCCGCTATCTTCGTTTCACCGGTGAAACCGCGGTTGGCCAGCTGGTAGCTTTCCAAGAGCTGGTCCGCCACCGTTATGTTCTTGGCAACCTCCTCGCGGAACTTCTGGTGTATCACACAGAAATTACACACTGCGGTGTCGCGGATGCTGTTGTTGTACTCTTCTGCCACTGCCTGGTCTGCCCTTGGCACGTCACCAACGCTGTATCTGACCCGAAGGATCGTGGGTACGAATACGCATTCCTCTATAGCGTAGATATACCCCACAACGTCTCCGTCCACGTCGGTGATGGCAAGATCGGTAAGAGCAATGACCTTCCCTTCTATGGAGAACGCCGTTCTGCCTTCTCGCAGAGCTACGTTGAAGGAGGGCCAGCCCATATATGCCTCTCTTCCCATCCTGTTCGCCAGGCTCTCGCCTACCCGGAACCAATACTGAATGGTCCCTTCTACTCCTGCCTTTTCGCTCATATCCTGTATGAGCGAAACCAGCGCTACATCTAACATCTTTTCCACCTCACTTTATTTCTTCTTATCTTTCGTTCTTCTGTAAACCGCGGTTCTTCCGCGGGTCTCGATAGCGATCCTTTCTTCATCGATCAATGCTTTCAGAGCGTCCAGCAACACCGTGTATTTCAATGGAGATTCTTTTTTGAGCTTGGCGAGGGATTTCTCCTCCTCCAAAAGGGCGAGCACAGCCATCTTATCCTCATCGGACACCGCGGCCTTCTTCTTGCTCTCTTCCTTCTTCCCAGCATTCTCCGCTTTCTTCTCCTCCAGCTTTCCCTTCCCAGAGGTCGCCTTCTTCCCGCCCTTCTTCTTAGGCGCCTTCTTCTCCACTGTCTCTTTGATCGTCTCTTCTACCTTCTTGGTCTTCTTTCCCTTACCCTCTGCCTTCCCGCCCTTTTTCTCCGTTTTCTTCTCCTCTACTGCCTCTTTGATCGTATCGGCCTTCTTCTCCGCCTTCTCTTTGATCGTCTCTTCTACTTTTTCGGTCTTTTTAGCCTTCCCACTTTTCTTCTTCCCGCCCTTTTTCTCCGTTTTCTTCTCCTCCAGCTTTCCCTCCTCAGAAGACACCTTCTTCCCA
Organism: Thermoplasmata archaeon; assembly: GCA_030673205.1. Classification (GTDB taxonomy): domain Archaea; phylum Thermoplasmatota; class Thermoplasmata; order JAGHBH01; family JAGHBH01; genus DAOVJP01. The sequence goes on along the minus strand of DAOVJP010000019.1, from coordinate 8,270 downwards.
CTTTTCTTCTTAGGCGCCTTCTTCTCCGCTTTCTCTTCGATAGTCTCGGCTTTCTCCACTGCCTTCTTCATACTTTTCTTACCTTTCTCACTTTTCTTTGGCAAAGCTAACGCTTCCAACATGGACAACGCCTCATCTCCCTCCGTTGCCTCTTTCTTCGACTTCTTTGGAATATCTCCATGATACACGTTAGTGAGAAAATCCATTGCCTCATCATCATCGCCGATCTCTATTGTTCCAGGAAGCAGGGGCATGATCTTCTTCTCGGGCGCCTTCGCCTGTTTCTCCTTCTTTGGCTCCTTTAACACCTCGATATCTTGCTCGGGAACGGCTGGCTCGACCTTCTCTTCAGATGAGCCTTCCTCCTGCTCTTTATCTCCAATGTCCTTCAATCCAATGCTGGCAAGGACCTTCCCCACATCAGAGGAGAGGGACTTCATCCGCCGCTCCATCTCTTCAAGGTGCTTGTTCGCTTCCTCTAGCGTAGGCATGGTAGAATAGGTCTCAGGTATGGATTGGAAAAGGGCGTCGGTCTTTGCTCCCTGCTCTTTGATCATAGCCAACAAGTTCTGCTCCTGGGACTCTATGGCATCCTCCATATCCTTGTGTTTGGAGTTGAGGGCCGCCGATAGCGAAGAGGAGTTACGGATAGAGTTGTCCAATTGCTCGGACAACTCTATGATCCTGTGGCTATGCCTGGTGGCGGCGTCGATAGCATATTCCTGGCTCTTCAGCTTTATCATGGCACGGAAGTTCTTCGCCTTGTGAGAGGGGATGGTGTCGAGAAAGCTCTCCAGAAGGACGCTGTATGTGGTGTGCATCTGTTTGGCGGACACCAACTTCTTCTCTATGGCCTTGGCTATGTTACGCGTCTGAACGATACGCCCATCAAAATAGAACAGTTCGCTGCCGCTGGTCTTCAATCGCACATCGTCCAATATCTTGCTCAAAGCATTCTCGGCATCGTAGTCGCCCAGGGTCTTTCTCATGGCTAAGAAGATGTCATTGAGTGTGGTTTGATACACCACCTCCAATATGTTCGGTGGGATCTTGGAAACGTCCAAGCTCTCTCCAAAGCCCACCTCGTCCATCAGATCGCTCAGTTTCTCTTCTATCTTCTTCATCTCCTTCTCAGAGTCCCGTGAGATGCCAGTGCGGCCAAGGGTCCTGGCATGCTCCGAGGCCCTTGTCTTTCCCATAGTGTTTAGAAGTTCTTCCCGCAGAGATTCGATATCCATTGCGCTAGGCGCCCTAGCTACATTAACTATGCTCCTTTCCAAGGCCCCCATTCGAGAGTTCACATCTACCATATCGGACAACAACGATGGTATGGACTCCAACAGATCCTCTTGAGTGGATATATGTTCCATGCTCTGAGTGGTGGAGCTAGCCATGACATCCGCCTCCTGTCCTGCCCCCTCATCGTGGGGTGGAGATTGCATGGGCGCAGTCATGTCTATAGCCGCTTCTTCCCTGCTTATCTGTGGCTCTCGGGGGCTCGTTCCTGTTGGGGGCTTCTCCATCTTCTCATCCATGGGCGCCGGCGGCCCTTTCTCGGTCTGAGCGTTTGGAGGAGGGGCGTCAGTCATCTCGGAGGATGGAGAGATATCGTGTGGAGCCAGATGGGATATGGGCTCACTGGGAGGGGGTGAAATGGTCTCCTTCTTCTCTGAGGAGTATGACTGCTCCTCCCTTATCTGTGCGATGAAAGACTCAAGCTCCCCCATTCGTGTTTCCATATCCGAAGCCCGCGCTTCAACTCCCTCCAACTCCTTAACTCGGGATTCGAGAAGAGAGGCTCGTCTTCTCTCCTCATCCAATGCTTCTTTTTCCCTAGCTAGTTCCTCCCCCACGCTGACCATGTCCTCTAGCCGGGCCTCCAGTTCTTTCATCTTCTTAGCGGCCTCTTCCAGTTCCGACGACCCTGTGATCGGTTCTTCTTTCTCAACCTTCTTTGTTCCCGCTTTCTTGCCTTTTGTCTTTGTAGATGTCTTCTTTCCACTATTGCCTTTTGAAGGCTTCTTCCCCCCTTCCTCCTCCTTCTTAGAACTACCTTTCTCCCCATCCTTCTCCCCCTCTATCTTCTTGCCATCTCCTTTGCCCTTCTCAGGTTTTTTCTCTCCTCCTTTCTTCGCACCCCCTCCTCCTTTCTTGGAGCCGCCTTTCTTCGCCTTGCTTCCTTTTCCAGCAGAGGATGTCTTTGGCTCGACAAGTTCGGGGTCCCCGTCTTCCTGGCTGTTCTCGAGCTTGTCGGCCCTATCTTCCATTGCCATTCCCTCATATGAACGATTTGAGCATCTGCTCTAACTCCGACATCCAGTCTTTGTAGCACTCATCCGCTACTACATCTCCACGGAGTTTCTTTATGTGTTCCTGCACTATCCTTTCGACCATGACACGCCAAAGGCTATCCTTCATGTAAGGGGCGGAAGTGCCCAACTCGTTGAACATGAGGGTCATTATCTCGTCCACAGCCCCAAGGCCCACGGCATCGTTGAGCTTCTTCTTTAGCCAGTCCAATATCTTCATGTTCTTCTTGTATCCTCGGGTCTGGTCGAACTGCTCCACGAAGAGTTGACGGCTCAGTGCCTGTATCTCCTCCGCTACATCCTTCGGAAGCTTGGCAAGCTCCTCGGGTTCCATGGATCTCTGCTCTAAGATGTGCAGCATGACCTCACTTGCCTGGAGGGGTTCCGTCACCATGGCCACGGTCTTTGTGATGTCCTTATCTCCAGCTAACACAGACACCAAAAAGGCATTCTTTCCCACGCCAGAGATGAAAAGCGTTCCCTCGGGATATTGTTGAATGGACACGCGGAGGTTCTCATTCTGTAGCTGTTCACAAATAGATGGCAGCATGGCTTTTACAAGGTTGAACATGTAGAACTGTTTCGAGTTCATCTCGTTCGGCATGTTTGCCACGAAGATCCGCCCGTCCACCCCTACGAACAGCACTATATCCGCGTTCAGGCTGGCCCTCAGCCTTTGCAGTTCCATATCCATCATGTGCTTCAACAAGGTGGCCGTCTTGGCCTCCATGGTCTTTTCCTTCATTTTTCCCTTTTCTTTAACCACGGCGATCCCCCGCTATATCTTTCATGTTCTTTCTCACTCCTAGCTACTTTATGTGGTAAGAATCAAACACTATCTGGAGGGCTTCTTCCGGCGGATAATCATATATCCATCCCTCTTTCATCTTTTTCAGGCGTTCTATGACATACGCTGGGGCTTTGAGATATTCGGCGGTCTTTATGGCCTCGTCGAACACCGTATCAAAGTTGGATTTATCTTTGTCCTTGATCTCAACTGGAGTGCTCCTGACGATAGCGCCCACGCCCCGAGAGAAGATGTAAGGGTAGACACCCTCTTGGTGGGCCGTCCCCCTCATCTTTATTATCTTCAGCGTGCGGTTGAATGCCCCACCTATAGGGTGATATTCCAGATGGAACACCGCATCTGAGAGATATATCGGCAACAAGACATCCTCTCCGATGGTCTCACCGGGTCGTGCATGCTCCTCTACCGTAGCCAGTACCACCCCAAGTTCCTTGAGGGTGTAGAAAAGCTTTCCGATCAACTCTCTCTGAAGTAATTTGTCCTCGGTCGCCCATATCACTGGGGTCATTGGATCTATGACCACCCGCGTCTTTATCTCATAGTCTGCTCTGGCCTTAACGAGTTGAGGGAGCTGTTCCTCTATCATCTTCTTGAAGTTCTTCCCCTTCAAATGGATGAAGAACAGTGATTTCTCGTAGTGCTCCCGCATGTTCCAGCCCATCATGTCGGCTTCCCGCATTATCTGTTCAGGCGTCTCTTCCATTGTCACATAGAGCGCCTGCTCCCCTTGGTCTATGCCGTGCATGAGGAACTGCATCGCGAAGGTCGTCTTTCCCGTACCTGAGGAGCCGACCACAACAACTGCGGTGTTGTTTATCAGCCCGCCCTCTATCAGTTGGTCCAAACCATATACTCCGGTCTGTATTCTTTCCATGTTAATTTCCTCCTTCGTCTCCATCTTCATCTCCCTTGTTGATCTGATGGGATAGAAGTTCGGCGAAGCTCTTACTCTTCTTCGCCTCCTCTGCGAGATTGATTATTTCCGCCTCATCCACCTCCCAGGTGGGTGTAGACTCGGCCGCCCCCAGGAAGGCCTCTGCGAAGGACCCAGCCCCGGCGACGGAGGATGCCATGGCAGATATGTTCTCCCATGGAGGAGGGAAATCCTCCTCCTTCTCTGCCAGCGGACCAGTCCCATATCGGGAATATGTCGTTCCTATTTTGGTCAGGGAGAAGTCATCGTCGGTAAGGTGATACCTTCTCAATATCTCCAACCGGTATTCTACCTCCCCGGGTTCCAACAGGAGTTCGTCGGCTAAAGACCCTATGTCCAACTTGGCGTTTTTGCCCAACACTTCCACGAGCCTTCTGTCCGTGCGATCGAGGACTATCTGGTATACGCCAAGAGGCTGAAGATTGATCTCGAACACACATGCCTGATCCCCTGCGTTGATGCATTCCACTTCCTCCCCGGTGTTCACAAGTCCCATGTCCTTGGAATAGAATTGACTGAACGCATCCGATGTGACATAACAGGTCTTCTTGTTCTGTACCTCGGGGTAGAGAGAGGCCACGGGATTGGATCTGATGGAATACACATGTTTGAACTGTCCTATCTCCACCATTTCCATATCTCCGAGTCCCACATCTTTCACCATCTTTCTTATGAACTGGAATAGCGGTGTGTTGATGCCCTGTTCCAACCTCTCACATCTCAAGAACTTCCTGGTCTCGGCGTGAGGAACCCTTGAAGAGGAGATGATCTGAGATACGCCCGATTCTATCTTGGTGAGCTTCTGAAGGGTGACCAGGGTCTTGGCAAAGCTGGAGAATGGCTCTTCAGCCATGGAAAGCCCCCATGTTCAAGAGGAATTTAGCATCGTCTTCAGAAAAATGTTCTTTTGCCATCATCGTGAGAAGCTCGCCCAGTATCAGGCCTTCTCTCTCCGCCTGCTCTATGAGGGCGGCGATGACCTCCGGGCCGAGCGCAAGCACATTGGCAAGGGAATCTATGTCGCGCAGTCCGAGAGCCCATAGTTTCAGGAACGCCCCCATGACCGAGGTCTCCGATCGAACTTCCACATAGGGCAGGAGGAAATGCCGAAGAGCTTCAAGGAACTCTGCGTTCTCACCGGCTATGATGACCTTTGCAGAGTGAAGGGACAGCGATATCCTTTTCGGTTTGCCCTCCAGCACACAGACATCCAGCAGATCCTTCACTGGTATCTCATACCATGTCTCTCCATCCCTTATCACCACTCCGCGCATGGTCAAGAAGAGCTCCCCGGACCTCCATTCCAATGAGAGACCCACTTCTCCATCTTGTATGGAGAATCGAATGTCGTCCAATTTTTGGGTCTTGACCTTCATAGTTTGAACCTCGTGTTGCTTCGACTCTGATAATATGCCTTGCTTATATATATCTTTCGTAGGATACGAGAGAATGAGTCCTTCCCCAAACATTTATGGTGCTTTTAGTAAAAACTATGGCCAGTATCTTGAAAAAAGTTTTATGGTATAAACAAGAAAGTCCCCCTTTTTGTCTTATAGACCATGAGATACCCCATCATGCCCCCATCGTGGTTGCGCCCGCTAAGAGAAGACATATGACATATAGTAGGTATAGTAAAGTGTAATACAGGACACAGCACCGGACATAGCACCTAACACAGAGCTAGACCCCACACAGGATACAAGATGCAGGCGCCAGTTGATATGCAGAACAACAGCAGCAACACTGCCTGCCCGAAAGGTTTAACTGAATGCAGTTCATAGCGTCTACAGGGAGTGCAGTAGCGTACGATCTCTAAGGTGTAGACGGTATTCGTAGGGAGGACGTGCTCTCGACCATCACTATAGGAGCGACGTTCACCGAAAGGAGAGAAGATCCATGGCGGCAAGTAAGATCGGCGATGTGATCGCTAGGAGAGCTAAAGTAGTGGTCATCATAGTGCTGGTCCTGACGATCCTCTTCGGAGCGTCGGCATCACAGATGCAGTTCGAGACGGAGGAAAATAGCTTCAACCCCGATAACGAAGTTGCCCGGACACAGGGGAAGATAAGCGATGATTTCGGGTCCGAAGGAATTATCACACAGGCTGTTGCCATATCAAATAATGACAATATACTATCTAGAAACGCCCTTCTCGATGTACTATCCTATGAGTGGGAGTTGGAGAACAGAATGGTCATAAGTGAAACCTTGTTGGAAACGCCGATGGGGTCCATTATGGGGCCGCCGGACCTCGTGTTCTTCTTGATGGGCATGCTTAGTGGGGCAGAACAGTCGACCATGGCACTCACGGCCGCAAATACATCGATAGCCCCGGGGAGCTTCACGCAATTAGCCACACTTGTCGAAGGCATAGAACAGCAGATAATACAACTGGAAAGTGTGATGAACTCCACGGCAACACAGACGGTCAAACAGGAAGCGCAGGATAACTTCTCCCTTGCACTGTCGATGCAGTTATCCGCCCTGCCTTCCCTTGGACAGGAGAGCCCTCCTCCTCCCAGCGGCAACGAGATATCTCTGAGAGAGCAGCAATTGATGTGGCTGGATAGCACAACGGATCAGGAGATAAAAGACCTCATGATCGATTCGGCTGCGTATGACAACACGGACCTTCGCAACCTGGGGAATTGGACATCTGAAACATATCTGTTCGCCTCCATTGAAGCGGCTTCTGCAGGGGAGGCCATGACCAACGCCACCCTCAAGCTCGAATTCATAACCACCGATGCGAACTACACATGGAGCAACGCAACGAGCATGGTAGGATATTCGCAGATGGTCACTCAGTTGCGAGAGGGGATGAACAGCACATCGACCTCCTTCGAAGGTCTGTCACGAACATTCTTGCGGATGCCAGATCTGGGAGATCAATTAACGTCGGTAAGCGGGCAGCTCTCCTCACTGCTCTCAAAGGACTTCACCGTAGAGAACGGAACTGCCAAAGCGGGTTTGATAATAATATATCAGGATGGAGAGTTGCCTGTCAAAGACCTGCGGCGGGCGCAGCAGAGCATCACAGACATGGCGAATGATTTCAAGGGGACCGATGTCACCCTGCGCCCCATGGCCATGTTCATTTTCATGGATAAGATAAATGATTCTGCACAGGAGAGCATGATCACACTCATACCCATTGCCCTACTTTTCATAATAGTAGTACTTATAGTGAACTACCACTCCGTTCGAGATATGGTATTGAGTCTGATGACATTGCTCATATCTCTCGTCTGGGTCTTTGGCATAGCCGTTCAACTTGGTTATGAGTTCAATATCATCCTTGTGGCCGTTCCTGTGCTCATTGGAGGGCTCGGAATAGATTACGCTATTCACCTTATAATGAGATACAGAGAGGAGTTGCGGAAAGGAAACAATATCCACAAGGCAGCCGCCACCAGCGTGATGATGGTGGGCGGCGCATTGGCCCTAACAACGATCACCACGGTCATAGGTTTCATGTCCAATACGACCTCGTCGGTAAAACCGATACGCGATTTCGGCTCTCTATCCGCCCTCGGAATAATCTGTTCGCTAGTGGTCATGCTGACATTCATCCCTGCCATCAAAGTGATCTCGGATGAGAGGCGGAAGAAAAAGGGAAAGGCTGTCATCGGGATGGATGAACTAGATAATGGACAGACAGTGAGTGGACGGGTCAAAGGCAGCGGCAACGCCGCTGTGAACAAATTCCTCGGCGCCAGTGCCACCGCATCCGAGAAGCACCCGTTGAAGGTCCTGGCAGTTGTGGTCATTGTGACATCATTCTGTGCATACGGCTCTCTTCAACTGGAGACCGAGTTCGACATACTCGACTTTTTACCTAAGGACCTAGAAGAATCAAAGACCATCATATATCTCATGGATAATTTTGCTTTCAGCGAGAGTTACGCATACATCTACATAACAGGAGATATGGCTGACGATGGAATCCTGAATGCCATAGATATCACAGCCCGACAAGCACGCGATGGTCCGGGGATCGTAAGCAATGTGATGCCAGTGTCTCCCACCAGCGTGATCCAAGACATGTACCGGACCTCACCCCAAGAAAGCGGATACAACCAGACCATCGTGGAGGCTATAGAGTCCAGGGATAACGACGGGGATGGTATCCCTGAGAGTGACCTCACGAATTTGTACGACATCATAAGACAGAACGATAGCGCATGGTCGTCCCTCAGCTTCGTGCTCCACTATAATG
>DAOVJP010000037.1 GCA_030673205.1 Thermoplasmata archaeon | reverse complement strand
TGTGACCGTGCTCTCGGTGGAGGCGGACATAGAGGCCACCAATGTCATAGCGCCTGATGAGGTGTATGAGGACGATGATGGCATTGTCTTTGCCGCTTTGATCACGAATGTGGGGCAGCAGACCATTGTTTCAGGGAGTGGCACATTCTGGGACGGCGATCCGGATGGGGCGGGAATTCAGATAGGAGCGGCAGTGCCATTCTCGAACCTGGATCCCAGCCTTGACAGGACCCTCTATGCGACGATAAGCTGGAATGCCAACGGCTTGATAGGCACTCACCAAATATATTTCAAAGTGGTCGTCACGGACCCGGTAGGGGAGCCTGATACGACGAACAACAAGGTCTATTCCGTCGTGAAGGTGCTCGTATCCGAGCCCGACGCAGAGGCCACAATGATAACCGGACCCGCCGAGGTGTTCGAGGATGATAGCGACATAACGTTCACCACTACTGTCACCAACGTAGGACAGAAGACCGTGGACCTGGCCAGCATCACCTTCTGGGATGGCCACCCGAGTACCGGAACTCAGATAGGCAGCATAAAATATGTCGCTGGGCTGGGTACCGGAGTGAGCAAGGTTGCGACATCCGATGTGTGGGATGCTACTGGCCTGGCGGGCACCCATAATATCTTTGCAGAGGTGGAGGTCGTGAACCCCGCCGGAGAGGAGACGAACTTCGACAACAACATCGCGGTCATGAGCGTGAAGGTGATCTCTGCCGAACCGGATATGGAGGTCACGATGGTCATAGCCCCGGACGAGGTTTACGAGGATGATGATAATATCGATCTCGCCGCTTTGATCATGAACGTGGGGCAGCAGACCGTTGTTTCCGGGAGTGTCACCTTCTGGGACGGCGACCCGGATATCGCGGGAGTGCAGATAGGAGGCGCGGTGCCGTTCTCGAACCTGGATTACGAAGAGAGCACAACGATCAATGCGACGGTGAGCTGGGATGCCACTGGCCTGGTGGGAACCCACCAGATATATGTCCAGATCATCGTCACCGACCCCGTGGGAGAGCCTGTTACTACGAACAACAAGGACTATGCCACCGTGAAGGTGCTCGCATCCGAACCCGACGTAAAGGTCACGCCGATAACCGGGCCGAGCCCCGTGCAAGAGGATGATGATAACATAAGGTTCAACGCCACCGTCATCAACATAGGGCGGAAGGATGCCGCCGTGGTCAATATCACATTCTGGAACGGTCACCCTGATTTCGGAGGAATTCAGATAGGCGCCACCAAACAGATCTTCAATCTGCTCGCCGGAGGAGTGAGCAAGGAAGTGACATCCGACGCGTGGGATGCCACTGGGTTGGAGGGCGACTATAATATACGGGCCATAGCGGAGGTCGTGGACCCCGCCGGAGAGGAGACCGAAGTGAGTAACAACATGGCGGACATGTTCGTGACGGTGCTCGCTGTCGAACCGGACCTGGAGGTCACCGAGGTCATAGCACCTGTCGAGGTCTACGAGGATGATGACAATATACTGATATCCGCCGATGTGACGAACATCGGACTAGAGACCGTTGTCTTGGGTGAGGTCAGCTTCTGGGACGGCAACCCTGATACAACGGGAGTACAGATAGGGGCTGCGGTGCAGTTCTCGGACCTGGTATCCGGAGAGAGCAGGATATTCGATGCAACGGAGAACTACAATGCCAATGGCAAGGTGGGCACCCACCAGATATATGTCCGGGTGGTCTCCATAGATCCGGCGGTGGAGCCTGTTATGACGAACAACAAGGCACATGCCCCCATGGAAGTGCTTTCCTCGGAACCGGATCTGGAGGTGACCAACGTCGACGGACCCGCTGAGGTGTTCGAGGACGATGACGATATAGTATTCACCGCCACCGTGACCAACATAGATCGGAGGACGGTGGTGGAGGCCAACATAACATTCTGGGTCGGCCATCCGGATACCGGGACCCAGATAGGCGTCACCAAAAAGGTCTACAACCTGGCACTGGGCGAGAGCGTGAATGTGTTATCCGACGCCTGGAACGCCTTTGGTCTCAGGAACACCCATGAGATATGGGTGGACATAGAGGTTCTGGACCCCGTGGAGAACGAGACCGGCAACAATCGGCTGGCACTCTCTCCATACGTGCTTGTCAAGGAGCGGCCCCCGTACGTTGTGCAGAGCACACCTGCGGACGCCCAGATCAACATAGATGTCACCACATCCATGAACATAACATTCAGCAAGTTCATGAACACCCCCGACACAGAGGGGGCCTTCACCATGATCAGGGAAGGAGTGACCCCTGTCTCCGGGACGTTCACATGGTACGCTGGCGGCACTATACTCGTGTTCAACCCCACGAACGACATGGCCTACGAGACATCCTACACCGTCACCGTCACCAGCAATCCGCCAGGTGCTGGCGCAAAGGACGAGAACGGCACATACTTGGACGGGGATTGCAACAAGATCGAGGGAGGAGCTTTCTCCTTCACATTCACAACAGAACGCGAGCCTGACACCCAGGGTCCCATAACCACGAACTTGGATGTGACCCCTGACCCAACGGGGTCCGCTAATTTCGTATCGCTCACCGCCACCATAGACGACACAACCACCGGTGACAGGATAATCGACGCGGCCCACTACTGCTTCGGCACCGTGAGCACACCTGATAACAATTGGGTGAGCATGAGCTTCGTAGACGGACAGAGGGACAGCTCGATAGAGAACGTTGAGGCCACAGTGGCGGTCCACAGCCTTGCGGAGGGCGTCCGATACTATCTATGGGTCCGCGGCCAGGATGAGGAAGGGAACGAGGGCACACCGGTGCCCATCAGCTTCTACAAAACAGATCTGGCCGAGCCCACGGACGAGAACGACAACGCCTGGGCGGGCATACAGGGCCTCGTGGATAATGGGATAGGAGGAGAGCTGGAGGCATCATGGCTTGCAGCCAAGGATGCCAGTACTCCTCTCACCTACCATGTGTTCGGAACCTATGACACCACAGTCTCCGGAACGCCCATATTCTACTATGGAACATATGATGACTACTATGAGACATTCTCGGGCGACGGATATGCGCCGGGGGATCTGATGACCGTGACCTTGGAAGGAATGGATAACGAGCGCAAGATGTATGTGGTAGTGTGGGTCAAGGATTCGGCCGCAACACCCAACACAGCCGAGGGCACAGCCCCGCCGCGGTCTGCTACGGCCACCGACGAGACCGCACCATGGTTCGCCGGCCTCACGATCGTGGAGGACACGGAGAACGGCGAGAGCCTCATATTGAAATGGAAGACGGCGGAGGATGCCAACAAGGAGTCGACAGGACGGTTCATAACATACAATATCTATTACAGGGAGATGAGCGAGGACCGCACCTGGGAGATAATGGACTCCATGCAATATTCGTCGACCGGGATCAATGTGAGCTTGAACCACGAGATATTCGGCCTGGATGCCAACGTAGCGTACGAGTTCATCGTCAGCGCCGTGGACTTCTTCGGCAACAATGATACCAACCTGGTATTCGTGATGGGCACCCCGACAGATCAGGTGGCGCCCGTGTTCGCTGGGTTGGAGAGCGCCGAGAACTACCTAGACACCAATATGGATGGGATAGGGGGAAGCGTATTACTGGAGTGGACAGCCGCCCCCGAACCCCCCACCCAGGGCATAAAATATCTCGTTTACAGATCCGAGAACATGGGAGAATGGAATGAGGTTCCGATAGAGACGGAGAACGATTTCTACCTGTTCGAGGGACTGACGAACGACAAGACCTATTACTTCAAAGTATGGGCCAAGGACAAGTTCGACAACACCAACTATAACAACAACACGGAGAACGCCATCCCCACTGATACCCAGGTCCCATATTTCGTGTTCCTGGACGAGTGGACGGTGGAGGACGCCGAGACCGGAGGGGCCGTTACCCTCAGATGGTCCCAGGCCTTCGACAACAACACAGACCCGGGCACCAGCAGTGGGTGGCATTTCAAGATATATAGGGATGGATCGCTCAAAACCACCATCTTCTTCAACGCAGCGAACTTCACATACGAGTGGACCGACACTGGCCTGTACAACGGCGTCGCCTATTCCTATTACATCCACTGCCGTGACAACAGCAGCAACTACGCCCAGCTATCCACAGAGACGATCGTTCCCACGGACCAGGAGGACCCGGTGTTCGCAGGGATCGACCCCGTGGTGTGTCCCGCAGGTACAGAGGGCGTATTGCGCCTAGACTGGACGGAGGCCGTGGATGGAGACACAGCCCCGGACGCGGAGATATTCTATGACATATACCGCAGGGTGGCTGGAACAGGCACTTGGACTATGATAGATACCATCACCGGTGACGAACTGCCCTATGAGGACGATGGAAGCGGGGCTACAAAGCAGGTCGGGATCCTGGAGATAGACGAGACCTACGAGTATAAGGTAAGTGCCAGGGACAACGCATGGAATGATATGGAGACCCCATTCGTGGCGGGTACTGTGGTGGACACCCTCGCCCCCAGATGGAGTGAGGATTTCACTGCCACGGATACCGGCACCGGAAAGACAGTCAAACTCACATGGATCGAGGCAGATGACGTATCTGATCCAGTCAAATACAACATATACTGGGATACCAATCCATTGTTCGTTCCCGGGCTTCTCACACTCAAGGAGCAGTTGGTCAGCGGAACCCCGGTGGACGGCTTGCTGGAATTCGAGGTAGAGGGATTGGCCAATGATATAGTGTACTGGTTCATCCTGCTTCCAGTGGACGATGAGGGCAACGAGGCGGACCCAGTGACCCCGGTCGATGCCGAGCCCACCGATGTCGCTCCCCCGGAGTTCGACGGCCTGTGGCTAGCGGAGGATCTGGGAACATACGGTGAGGTGCGTTTGAAATGGAACGACTCCACGGACAACACCGATCCCGTCGAGTATCTCGTATACTACTCATCTGAAGGCGATCCGTTCCTGTCGGACTTCAAGATGTCTACCCCAGGCACCGAGATAGACATAGCTGGCCTGGAGAATGGCAAGAACTATCACTTCGGCGTGAGGGCCAGGGACTCGGCCGTTCCTCAGAACACAGATAACAACACATTCTTCATATCGATGGTGCCCTCTGACACCATAAAGCCCACGTTCGACGGTTTGGTCAGTGCTACCAACGAAGGGAGCGGCGGAGCCGTTACCCTCTCTTGGGCCGCGGCTGCGGACGACTCCACCAATTACAGCCAGAGCATATACTATCATGTCTACATCTCGAAGATGGACGACATAACGGTCCAGGACACCGGCGACTCCTCTTCCCTTCTATCGACCACCACCCAGACCACTTATACCGTGGAGATAGGGCTGGACAACAAACCGCTCGAGAACGATAAGAAATATTATTTCCTCGTGAAAGCGGTGGACCACTCAGGGAATATGGATGTCAACACCGTGATGAAGAACGCCACCCCTGAGGACATCCTTCCACCTGTGTTCTCAGGACCCAAGGCCGCACAGGACCAGAAGGTCGGAGGAACGTTAAAGCTGACTTGGAACACCGCCACCGACGATTATGGTGTCACATACAAGATATTCAGGAGCGACGACCCCGATTTCTATGGAGGCGCCATTGCGAACGAGACGCCTATAGCGGAGGATCTGACCGGCACCTACTACCTCGACGAGGAACTGCACAACGGCCAGACCTACTACTATTATGTGTGGGTCACGGACGACAACGATAACACGAACCAGAACATGAACATGGTCTCGGCCACGGTAACTGATGATGAGCCGCCGTCCTTCGCGGGCCTGAGGACCATCACGGACAGGGAAGAAGGAGGAGAACTCCTGCTGACCTGGAACGTGGCCGTGGATAGCAGTACCGCTCCGGGAGACGAGGGAAAGATAACCTACAAGATATTCATGGACGACAGCCAGAGCGTGCAGGCTGTGCCCGACTATGAAGTGGGTGAAACATCCGCATTGAGCTTCCTAAGCGACAATCTGGCCAATGGGGTGACATACTGGTATATAGTGAAGGCCTATGACGGCGCAGGGAACCCCGACACCTCCCGCGAGAGGGCGGTCAGTGCCGTGCCTACAAGACCCAACGATGGGCCATCCATTGCCTCCGATATCATACAGGCACAACCTGTGGACATGGTCGGCACCACGAAGGTGACCTTCCGCGCAACATACTCGGACCCGGATGGCGACAAACCAAAGGATAATTCGGTCAAAGTGATAATCGAAGGGCCGGATGGTAGGAGACAGGAGCTGATCATGACCTCGCAGGCGACCTCGTCCAACCCAGACTATGTTGTTGGCGTCCCCTACCAGCGCGTCGGGTTCCAGGCCATTCCCGGAGAGCACACATATTACTTCGAGTGCATGGATAACCCGGAGGAAAAGAGCAATGACCCCGGGATAGAATATGTGAGTCCATCCGAGACCTTCACTGTGTTCTCCAAGAACGCGGCGCCAACCCTGACAGAGTCCTCCATGACACCGATATCCGGTGATTCTACGACGCTGTTCACGTTCAGTATCACGTACAAGGATCCCGACGACGATCCCCCGGCACGCATGCAGGTGCTCATCAACGACGTCCCCCACGACATGATATTGATCACTGGAGGAACAGATCATACCAAGGCCTCCACCTACAGCTTCTCCACCACCCTCGACGCGGAATCATACACCTACTTCTTCTACGCGGAGGACGCGGATGGCAACTCGGAGCAGACCTCCCGTCGCACCTTCGATGTGGAAGAGCCCGATAGCGACGCGGGAGGAGGGGACATATCGAACTTCCTGGCGAACGAATATTATGGAGTGACAGGATTCGTGTGGCTGGTACTGTTGATAATAATAATCATAGGCATACTAGCCGTGGCGGCCATGGCAGGGAAGAAAGGTGGCCCTGCACCGCCGCCCGCCGCCGTAAAGTCGGCAGCACAGGAGGCGCCCGAGACGCCTATGGAAGAGACCATCGACTGTCCCACATGTGGCTCCAAACTGATGATATCCTCTCCGGAGAGGCCGGTGACAATAGAATGTCCCACCTGCAACAGTCAGCTCAAGATATCGTAGGAACCCTTTTTGGTTCCTCCTACCTTGGAACGTGCGTTCCAAGATATCGTAGACGGGTGAACAGAAGCTGAATATCAACCCCCTTCCCAAACACATTTTTTATGTAGTGCCTAGTCGATCAAGGGTGCAAGCATGTCTGATGACTGTTAGGCTACTCCTCGCTACCGGACACGACGAGCAGTGCACCGGTGTGGGTAGTTTAATAGTGTGGGATGGGTAGAAATCGGTCATTGATCAGGGATCTCTCGCTCATTATCAGATGCAATATGCTACTACCAAGATCAATAGCAAAGAGGGCATATAGGTATGATATACGGAGGTGTATACGTTAGTGCTGAGGAATACTCGCATTACGTTTCTCTTCGCCTTCTTCTACGGTGTGAGGTATCTTTTTCTTTGCAATCTTTTTCCTTCTTCTGCTTTTCTCCCCTTTTTCAATGGTCTTATCCCAATGGGGCATCATGATCTTCTTAAGAATGATCTCATTGCCATTAGAGGTAACCGCTAGAAAATCGCCCTTCTCAATATTCAGATCCTCTCGTACATACTTGGGCACAGTGATCTGAAACTTCCGAGTCACTTTTGTAACATCTACTCCAGTCATAGTCAAACACCGTCCTATAGTACTGCAATAGGACAATACTACAATAAAAACATTTCCCCCCGATGCAAGAGTTCATCTTGTCTAAACCAGCAGAATTTCAACTTTCGCCCCATAAGCATTATATAGTATAGGCAATATAGCAAGCTCTGTCGCATTTGACTTATAGTTAGAGTAGCGGCTCCACTATACCCTAGAGGAGGTATGAAGGATATGAAGAAACAAGCAATAGCCATCTTTGTGGCATTGGCCATGGTTCTAACAGGATTTACCATGCTAGTGCCAAATGTGAGCGCAGTCGGACCGTTCGATGTGGTCGTGAGCGACGAGACGTCGAACTCCTTCACTGTCACCTGGTCAACCAGCATCAGTGAATTAAGTTCAATCGAATACGGAACCGTGGGTTTCACCACCGGCGGCGGTGCAGGCTCGATAGGCACAGTCGGCGGAGGAGTGGGCACGGTCCACTCTGCCAAAGCAACTACCGGTCTGGGTCCTGGGACCACATACGAGTTCTATGTGTATGATGGCGGCCCCACGTACTATGGCCCCTACTCAGCCGCCACCCTCGGCACCTCCCCTGGTGCATCCTACCCTGTATATGGGTATGTCAACCAATCGGATGGCGTCACCCCAGCAGTGGGAGTGAGCGTGGTCGTGGACTTCGGGGGAGTATCATACAGTGGCGTCACCGATGCCAGTGGCCGATACTTCTTCAACGTCTACAGCAACGTTGGTGGGGACATCACCATATATGGTGGCACACTGGGCTACTTCTACAATGTTGGCCCCATCGTGGCAGGCGGAGCAGCGCCGGAGAACATCGGTTCCTATGTGCTGGGAGACAACCCGTTGGCGACCATCGACATAGTCCCCTGGCCATCCACCGCAGTGTCTGCGGACGGTGTGTCCTCGGTGGAGTGTGTGATATATGCCAACGATAGTTTCAACACCGGCCTGACCGGACTAACGATAAACCTGGCATGGGTACAGCACAACTGCGGCGACAGCACAACCTTTCCCGCCACTCCTGGAGTGGCTAACGAGCAGGGATTGGGCGTGTACAACTTCACCTACTACACCGGCACCGTACCTGGCGTGACCGACGAGGTCAGCGCCACTGTGGGAGCGATATCCAACTCTACACAGTTCATCTATGCGGCCCTTGCCTCTCTGGTCATAAACCCGCCGATCAGCGACCCGTTGGGCGTGTCTGCGGACGGCGGCTCCACGGCTTGTACCGCAACAGTGTTGGACACCTTGGCTGTGGGCATAAATGGTCTGACCGTTGAC
>DAOVJP010000378.1 GCA_030673205.1 Thermoplasmata archaeon | reverse complement strand
CCGCCCATGATGGCCAGTGCGGAACAGGCCAGCACCACCACACCTACGATGGTGAGTAAGGTCACTATGAATTCGTGCATGCTGTCCATGAAGTCCTCGTCCATGCCCGCATGTATCTCTTCGCTGCCGGGCGTCATCTGGAAGTCGTAGCTGGTCTCGAACACGATCTTTTTGTCTTTGACCTTCATGTTCTGGTCACCATCGTTCCCCAGGAATGCCGTGTGTATTATGGTGTTATATCCTTCTTTTTCCACCTTTATGTCCTGTAAACCGCCGGGTGCGCCGATGATCCTGTAGGCCCCTGTGGTCTCATTGGTTGTGGAGTGGTATGGAGTGCCGGATATCGTGACATTGACCCCTCCGAGTGGAGTTACTCCGTCCGTGTCGTATACATATCCTTCCACTGTCACACTCTCTCCTGTCTCAAGCTCCCACCAGTCCATGTCGGCAATGAATGAGCCGCTGGCCATGAGGGCCACGGCGGTTATGATCCCTAATATTCCTACTATGACCAACATGGCCCCTGCTATGCTGGGTTTGTCGCTCTTGTTCTTCCCATGGGGAGGGGGAGGATAGTAGAATGGAGGAGGGGGATGCTGATACGCTGGGGATTGTGGATATGTAGGAGGGGGGTGCGGATACGCGGGGGGTCGAGTGTGCGGGGAAGGGGGCTGTGGATACGCTGGGGAAGGCCCCTGCCCTTCGCTTCCATCCTCTTTCTCTGTTCCTTCCGTCCTTTGCTCTTGTTCTTCGCTCATCTTTTTCACCTCAATACTATTATATTGGTCCTCTCGTCCATTTCGGCGAGGTTCCATCCGGAGGTCAAGAGGGCGTGGGCGATATACCCGGCTCCGCTCTCGAAGCCCCGTGCGTCTGTTCTGCTAGCCTTCCCCTTTCGGGGTTTTCTGTTCCGGTTGTTGTCCGTCATCTTACATCACCTAAACATACGATGTCGGCCGCCGGGTATATAGGGGCAAGAAGATGTTCTTAGAAAAACTGGTTCATAACAATCTTTCGACAAGTTATAAATACTATGAACAGGGGTTTTCCATCCCGCGAGGTAAGATACGATGCCAAAGCGTTTCTCGGTGGATTGGTCGGTCGACGGAGCACTGGAAGGGATGTTGGATATCTCGGAGGAGTTGAACCGATACGCTCCCCGATCCAGAAAGATATTCACATGGGCCCTCGTGTCCGCGGGCATGGTTGCGATCCTCCTCACATTCTCGTTCATCACCCAGATGAAGTGGCCCCTGTTCTCCATCCTCGGACTGCCATTGTCCATGGAGGCCTCCATCACAGCGCTCACCCTCCGACTTCTGCTGACGATGCTGTTCCTATCGCTCCCCCTCTTCCTCCTCATATTGCTGGTCCAGGCGTGGAGGTTCAACCTGGTCCTGCAGGGCCGTTTCGAAGGCATGAGCGACCTATGGGAAGCTCCGATGCCAGGAGAGAAGAGGAGCGAGGGGGAGGTGGCCGCCGGGGCGCGGTTCGACCCCTTCAAGGCATCCATTGATCTGACCTCCGGGGTGACGGAACAGATGCCGCAATTGAGGCATCACATCTCCTTTTCCATGGGGCTGCTCGCGACCACTTCGATACTACTTGTTTTTGATTGCGCTGCCAACGTCATCTTCCCATCCCTCCCCGGAGTACTGCTGGCCCCCTACGGGCTCGAGCCGACGTGGTGGGTGTTGCCCGAGGCCACGCTAGCGGTGCTGTGCCTTGCATCCTCCCTCTATCTGCTGGAGATAAGGCGGTTCCTGGAGGCCTTCTCCAAGCGATGCGATGTGATCTCCGCCATCCGTTCCGCCCCGCCGCCCGTGGTCCCCGGGGGGAAGGACCTGTTGGAACGGTTCGAGAGATACCTGTTGGAGAAGGATGAATGGCTCAAAGAGGCGATGAGCAATGGAGGTAAGCTCCAGCATGATGTAAATATCCCAGGCGCCT
>DAOVJP010000051.1 GCA_030673205.1 Thermoplasmata archaeon | reverse complement strand
GATACGGGGAGGGAATTTGGATGCCCTGCTTTTTCTCCCGAAACCAGGGCGTTGAGGAACAAGAGAAAAAGTTGCTGGCTTGCAAAGACAGTAATACTTTAGTGCGGGGTGGGTGGAGAGATCTGGCACGGTGCAACTGGCCAGACCGAACCACGGCTGGGGCTTAAAGAGCCAGCGAACCCAAGAAGCAGGAGGTTGGGCACGATAATAACTGAGGCAGATACATGACGGAATTAAGTGATGAGGGTCGGTGCGAAACGCCTGGAGACGTTTTCAATCGTCCAAGGTTGACTTGGCACATCACTTTGGCCAATGCTATATTGATAATAGGATTCAGCTGTTCGCTTGCTTTGATCAAGGTCATGTCTAGAGATCCTCTTGGGCATCCCCAAATCATCCCTGGTTGGCTGGGATTAATCTTTCTGGGGATAATTCTGGTGCCCGTTCTATCCGCTATAAACTGCTTTTTGTTAAGAAAGGAGATATCGCCAGGCAACAAAGGTGCGCTCGCCAAAGTAATATTTGCCCTCTCAGCATTAATCTTGTCATCAATCTTTCTCATCCTCTTTCTCATCAGCAATAGCCGTTGAGGTAAGGAAAGAAATCTAGTGCCCAACCGACAAGTGTGCAGGTTCGCTGGCGTCCGCCGAGCAGGTAGGAGCGGTTCCATCCTGAGTGGCCATTAGGCCCGAAAGATTCAGAGGAACGAGCAAAGCGAGTTCCTTAGAAGCGCAGGCGGCTAATGGGTAAGGTGGAGGGCCTCGGATACCCTGCCCCGAGCCCCCAAACCAGGGCGTGAGGGAAAAGGCGAAGGGGTCGCCGGAGGCGATGCTTTAGTGCGGGGTGGTCGAGAAAACGGGATGGCCTGTTTTCGAGCGCGCGGAATGAGCCATACGCGAATTCCGAGCAGTGACGAGCCAGCCACGGCGAGCCAAGGCTGGGGCTTAAAGAGGCGAGAACTTCAGAAGCGTTTTTGAGAAATGTGTGTGCTGTTTTGGAGCAAGTTATTTATAATAGAATGTTACTATTTGTTATAGACTGTAATAGGTGATGGAAATGGTCAAGGCAATTGTTGAACTATCTGAAAGCGAGAATCAAGTCGTGAATATTGTGAAGGCCAAATATGGCTTGCATAACAAGTCTGACGCTATTGAGCTTATAATAAGCGAATATAGTCATGAAATCCTAGAGCCAGAATTGAGGCCCGAGTATATCGAAAAACTTAGAGCCATCCAGAAGGAAAAATCCCTCCGGGTAAAATCGTTTTCCGACAGATACGGGTTGAATTAGAATGTACGAACTTGCTATCAAGCCACATGCAGACAAGATTTTCAAGAAACTGGCTAAGAAAGATAAGGAGCAACTCCGCCGGATTGAAAGAAAAATAATGCAACTGCTTGAAGAGCCATATCTCGGGAAACCGCTTAGACGCCCTCTGGATGGATTCAGAAGGGTACATGTTGGATCTTTTGTGATCGTCTACGAAATAGATGAAAAGAACAAAGTCATTACAATAGTCGACTATGAGCATCACGACAACATCTATCTCTAGCTTTCACACATTTCGGAATACAAAGTTCTCGCCGTTCGCCGAGCAGGTAGGAGCGGTTCCATCCTGAGTGGCCATTAGGCCCGAAGGATTCAGAGGAACGAGCAAAGCGAGTTCCTTAGAAGCGCAGGCGGCTAATGGGTAAGGTGGAGGGAATTGGATGCCCTGCGCCGAGCCCCCGAACCAGGGTGTGAGGGAATAGGCGAAGGGGTCGCCGGAGGCGATACTTTAGTGCGGGGTGGTTGGTAACGAGCCCAGAGGGCGAGGAGCCGAGGTTGGGGCTTGGAGCGCATCGAACGAAGCAATAGCCGGAGGTTAGTCGAAGTGAGAGCGAGATACAAAAAGTGTGTGTGATGTAGAGAAAAACACTAAACCATGCCGACTTATATCTCTCGTATAGAAGAGAAGGATGCGAAAATTCTGGTAGAGATATATCTTAGTTACCATGCAAGCGTGAGTGATCTGATCGAGAAATGGATGGGTGCAAAACCGAAGCCGTACAAGGGCTTTGAAGAAGCTAAACTATATCGTCACTTCAAGAATCTGCCTCAATCTTGCGATAACTTGATCGAGTATTCTTCTAGAATAATGAGTAATTGATTGCGAATGCATGCCTTGCCAAATGCAAATCATCGAACCACTATTTACTTCATCCAAGGGCTGCTGGAGGCAAACGACATTCACTTGCCAGAATATGAATACCAAGATAATAGGGAGAGATGGTGGGCAGATTGTAACGAGTATATACATCGTTCCAAATACTATCTTCGTCTAAGCCGGAAACAGGACGAGATAAAAAAGCAATATCAAGAAGGTAAGATTGAGATGGACATTACCAAAGGAGAGAGCTTGCCAATAAATGAAAAAGACTTACACCTGTCCAAAGGAGAATTGAAAGAAAAACACAGAGAATGGACAAGGCAGTGGCTAGAGAGGATGCTTAGCGCTCAATCTGAGAGATGTGCAAATGAATCCTCATACTGCATGAGCAAGTTAATTGCCCATTGGGGCATATCTCTCACTTGATTCACCTCAATAAAAACTATGAGGTA
This sequence comes from Thermoplasmata archaeon, assembly GCA_030673205.1. Taxonomy (GTDB): domain Archaea; phylum Thermoplasmatota; class Thermoplasmata; order JAGHBH01; family JAGHBH01; genus DAOVJP01. The sequence continues at coordinate 5,459 of DAOVJP010000051.1, read as the reverse complement.
CAACCGTATATAAAGTTTTTCTCGTGAAATATCACACACACTTTTTAGCTCCGAGCAGAAGGGGCAGGGCTCATCCTGTAGGGCCGTTAGGCCCAAAGGGTTTGGAAACGGAGGAGCGCAAGGTATTTACGGACAGAAACACCTATAGACTATGGAAGGGCAGAGTTGTAGGCTCTGAACGGGAATGACGCAGAAGAGGATGTGAAATGATGACACGTTGTCTTGAATGTGGGACGGAGGTGGATGGTTGTTGCCCGGAATGCAGCTCGGATGCGTCCGATGCAAACACGGCGGCACGGGGAGGCGGCAAAGCCAGGATAGTATTGGAATTTGACAGGAGGAATGTGACTATCATCCTTACGTTGGTGATCGTTGTCATGATGGCCGCTATTTTCTTCTGCCCCTGGTATCTTTATCAACACGAGATCAAGTACGATCCCACGTTCCGTGACGAGGGGCGTACTCATCATCTAACGATAAGTTATGATCTTCTGGAAGCAGAGAGGAACGATGTGGTGGAGGATGCGGACGGAGCGGTCGAATATTCAACCACAGATATATGGGATAACTCTGAACTGCTGGCTAATAAACAGGTCCTAGGAGAGGTCCAGGAACAGACGTTGGCTCTCTTTGCGCTTTCCTTTGTTCTGATGGTGCTGTTCGCTTTCCTCTTTTTCAAGGCTCCGGATCACAAGATGACCAAGATGGCCCTCTTGGCAGCCACCATAGCCCTTTTTGTGTGCGTTGCATGGTTCTCATTGTTCTGGCGCTCCACCCCCGCCCCTTCGCAATTGAACTATGGCGTCGATTATTCTGGCACCTGGCTTCATAAGAGGTTCTTTGTCCAAGGAGATATCATTGGAGAAGGGGTCAAACGGGTTGCCAGCGGATATGCCCTTGCTGTGGCCTCTGTTATACTTTGTCTGATCAATATCAAACTTCTTTTCTCGAAGTCTGGTGATGCGCCCCCTTCCCGTGAGGGCTGATAACCCCGCCCCGCATCGTCTCGCTGGGTCTTGCCGTGGTCTGCACAATGTCGTGGTCTGCCTTCCCCTAGGAAGGCTTATATCCGCCTAGGAAAGTATAGGGGCATGGCTAGGATATCTGTGTTGGCCGGGCTCGTATGTCTGTTGATGCTGTTAGCGTCGCTCACGGTGGCTGGCCCCGGATGCATGGGAGAGGAACAAGAGGAGGAGAGGGGAGAAGAAGGGCCTGATGGCAACAGGATAGCCGTGCTGGAAACGGACCACGGTATCATCAAGTTCGAACTGTACGAGAACTGGACGCCTATCACTGCCAACAACTTCATATCCCTCGCGTCCTCGGGCCATTATGATGGTGTATTGTTCCATCGGATAGTCGATGATTTTGTTATACAGACAGGGGACGGAGGGGGCTCGGGCACCATACCTCTGGAGACGCACCCCAATGCCACCCATATCGATGGTGCGGTGGGCATGACTCGAAGCTCGGACCCTGATTCAGCCAGTGACCAGTTCTATATCTGTGATGGTGCCCAGCATGGTCTGGACGATGCTTCGGTGAACCCTGATGGTTCTGACCCAGGGTATGCTGTGTTCGGTGTCGTGGTGGAAGGAATGGATGTCGTCCATGCCATAGCGGAGACCCCCGTCGTGGGGGAGAACAACCCCCGCCCAGGTGCCGCCATTCCACTTATATGGCAGAACTCTGGCACCCCCAAAGAGGATGTTCTGCTCCAGAAGGTGACAATAGAAGTGATGGAGGTGAACGAGACCGTATTGGCCAGCGATTTGAAGGCAGCCCCGTCAGAGAGCTCTTCTTTCTGGATACTGGGAGTTGTGGCTGTTCCTGTTGTTGCTATTCTGCTTGTGTTTCGTGGGAAAAAGATGAAGGGGAAGGTGGATGCGAAGGGGAGTGTGTTAGAAGTGGGTGGGGAGGATAGCATAGGGGATGAGTTGGAGGTGGCTGTGGAGGCCAGCAGAGGGGATGAGTTGGAGGTGGGTGTTAGTGGGGAGGATAAGACCTGATAGTGGGGAGGATGGGCCGCAGCGTTTATATGGGTGGACAGGGATAGAATGGCGATGTGACCATGTTCTACAAGCTCAGTTTCACTTGTGACGACCGCGAGCGTGTCCAACGCAGATTGAACAGCATCTATGATTATGATGATCTGGGCCACAAGATATCGCATAGGAACAGGATGAACCTCTTCCATGTGATGATGAAGAGGCTGATACGAGAGAGAACGATCGCCTCCTTCGACTCTGCGCTGGACATAGGTTGCAACTCTGGCGTATATTCTAAGATGATCTCAGACCTCGGCTTCAAACACGTGCTAGGTGTGGACATAGATGCCAAGGAGATAAAGCGGGCCGAGGAGTTCTTCGCCTTCGATACCGATCGGAAGAGCCTGGAATATAGGGTGATGAACGCCGAGAAGATGGACACGAAGAAGAAATACGATCTCATCCTATGTACCGAGGTCATAGAACATACGAAACACCCAAATAGGGTGGTGAAGAACATCGAAGGTATGTTGGCCCCAGGGGGCGGTGCCATCATAACCTTGCCCAACCTGGCTTCTCTACCATACATGGGTATAGCGGTGTTCAACAAGGTGAAGGGTCTAAAGCTGGACCGAGAGATGGAACAGCACCTCGCATATCCATTCTACCGTTCGCTCAAATTGTTCGATAGGACCAGCCTCAACGTTATCCGGACCAGCGGTACGAACATCTTGTTCGACAGCATAACCCTGCGGCGGATATATGGAACACCGTTGTTCCCGGTGCTTAACCGCCTAACATTCCAGTGGGGGAGGCGTTGGCCGTTGAAATATTTCACTCAGTTCTTCTTCATGGTCCTCCAGAAAGATAGAGAGTGAGTGGGGGAGTAGGTGGGAGGGGGTGGACGGAGAGAAGAACAGGTTTCTTATACCTCCGTCCCCATTTGGGCCGTGATAATATGCCTTGTAAGTTTAACCACACCCCTGAGAATTTTGGATCTTGTAGCAAGTGGGAGGGATCCCACGGTATGACAGCCATGCCCGCTGTTGGGAACATATGTGAGTATTGCCAGCACAACGTTCCTGCAAGCGAGGTCTTCAAGCAATAAACATGCTCGTAGCTATATGGTAATGGTGGTCAGAAGTCTGTGAGCCGCTGCTGTCCTTTTTCGTGGCTTTCCTCTGTAGTTTCTTTTCCGTCCATCTTCTTTCCGGTTATCTTCTCTGCTATCCGTATCCCGAAACCGGGCAGTATAGCTATCTCTTTTGGTCCTGCATCTTTTACCGAGGAGGCCGTGGTATATCCCGCCTTCCACAGTGTTCTAGCACGCTTGCGTCCCACATTACGGATGCGGACCAGGTCCAAGAGCTCCTCTTTTACGCCATATCCCATTCTACGCGCCACAGCCCGGATGGGAGATGATACAGAATGGTTGAACAGGCCTGCCATGGCCTCCATCGCATGCAGTAGCCAGCGCGCTGTTTCCACGCGGTTCCGTATATCCCCCGGGCCCACGGCGTAGCGTTTGCTGAGCTCTTCTTCACCCATCTCCTCTATCCAATCATGAAGCAGGCTGGCGGTCTTGAACTCCCGAAGGAATTGGTCGTATGAGGCGGGATCCTCAGGTACGGGAAGAAGAAGTTCCTCTTCGCAGAGGGCCACCCGTTCCTCTAGGCTCTCCAGATCCTTCTTGGTGATGTACAATTGGATCATGTCCGGTGAGCTCGCCAACGCATGGAGTATGCCCATTGCGGCAGGCTCCTTCCCGCTTTCCATGGCCTCCCTGTAGTTGCAGGCGGTTATCGGGTCTATATAGAGGTCGCTCGTGCGCTTCCCGAAGAGGGTGGCCCAGAGCCTTCCCGCAACCTCTTCTTCCTCTCCCCCGTCCTCTTCTATGAATCCGCGGTCCAGGAGATAGTCTAAGGCCTTCTCCATCTCCTCCTCCATCTCCCACACCTCCCGTTGATGGGCATAGAATGTGGTGGAGATGAAATCATCTATGGCATTGCGGGACGGGCAGGCCCCGGAGGCCACCAGCCCCAGGAGATGTCGTCTCAGGACCGGCTCTCTTCCCAGTTTGGAGATTATGTCCTCCGATTCCCCCAATATGTACAGTTCTATCAGATGTTCGGCCTCAGCCTCGCTCCTTCCCATCAAGATGGCCTCGCCATAGGGGTCCAGATGTGGACGGCCGGCCCTTCCACAGGCTTGTTTGACGTACAATACAGGGAGGTAACTGCTTCCCGTCATAGGATCGTATCGTTTGAGGTCCCTCATGATCACCCGCCTGGCTGGGAGGTTTATCCCGGCGGCTAGGGTGGGGGTGGCGGATATGCACTTTATGTCTCCCGCCTTGAAACTGGTCTCCACTATCCGCCTGTAACGAGAATCGAGTCCTGCGTGATGGAAGGCCACTCCGCGCTCCAGACACCAACGGAGCTTCTTGTGCAGCCCCACCTCCTCTTCCTCGGCCACCTCCGCCCGAACGCCCTTGCCCAGACCCAACGTTCCTGCGAGGTTCTTGGCCGTGGCTTCCGCCGATCTTCGGGTGCCGACGAACACCAGGCACTGCCCTCCCTCGTCTATTATCTGTTTTGCGAGAGAGGGTATGTGCTCTTCCCCGGGTACCTTCTTCTCTGTCCCGTTCGGGAATATTATCTTGTGCTGAAAATAGACCCCTTCTCTGAGCTCAACAGGCCGCCAGTCACTCTCCACCAGTTTCGCATCCAGCCACCCGGATATCTCATAGGCGTTGCGTATGGTGGCCGAGAGAGCTATGATCTGGACCAATGGGTTGAGCTGGCGCAGCCGGGCCAACAGCACCTCCATCGTGGGCCCCCGATGATCATCATGTATGAGGTGCACTTCATCCGCCACTACGACAGACAGCGAGGAGCCCCATCTCTCCCGATGCCGCAATAGCGAATCGGCCTTCTCGCTGGTGGTGACCAGTATATCGTATGCATCGAAACCCTCCTCTATCCTGTCCAGGTCACCCACGCTCATCCCCACCTTCAACCCGAGAACCTCGAAGGACTGGAGTTCTTCATACTTCTCTTGGGCCAGGGCTTTCAGGGGCACGATGTACAAACCCTTATTTCCTTTCAATGCGCCCTGCACCAACCCGATATACGCCACGAGACTCTTCCCGCTGGCCGTTGGCACGGCCACCACTACGTTCTTTCCCTCCAGGACGAAGGGGATCGCCTCTGCCTGAGGAGGATATAGCTCTTCTATGCCCCAACCTCTGATAAGAGGAGGGATGCGAGGATCCAGGCCCTGCACCACGAGTTTCGTGGGTTCCATGGGGGCTGGGAGTGGTGAAGAGGGGTATAACTGTTGCGAACAGGTATGGGTGTGAGTGCGAAGGTGGGGCGATGAGGCGGGGTGTGGGGTGATGGGAGTGGGTGTGGGGTGATGGGAGTGGGTGTGGGGTGATGGGAGTGGGTGTGGGGTGATGGGAGTGGGTGT
>DAOVJP010000314.1 GCA_030673205.1 Thermoplasmata archaeon | reverse complement strand
GTGCTCAATCGGAACCCTTCGGATTCCTCCTTTCATAGTCCCCCATTCGCAAGCTCTTCATACACGCGGAAAGCCGCTGGCTTTCCTTCTATGGCGGAACTCGTTCCGCCTAGTCGCAAGCCGGTGGCTCGCTCCACCATGAGGAACGCTAACGCGCTCCTCCGGCTTTTGCGTCTGCTCGCAGAAGCTCACATACGCAAAAGGGCCCGTGTTCAGTCGGAATCCTTCGGCTTCCGCCAACCACGGTCCCACTCATTCGCTTCCACTCTTTCGTGGGCCCGTGGGTTAGCTTGGTCTATACTTGGGCGTTCGGGACGCTCAGACTCCGGTTCAAATCCGGGCGGGCCCACTCACTTTGTTCGTGGCCCCACCCTGGGAGGAATTTCCACGAAATTCCTCCATTCCTTCGAGCAGATGCTCGAAGAAATCCGGGCGGGCTAATATTGGAGTGCACCCTTTTTTTTGGTGGACAGTTAGTTAAGTTAGGTTATCATAGAGGGTAGAGCATGGTAAAGAATGAATACGTGGGGTAACCTTCTCCGCTTCTAGCTGTTCTTTATTACCCACTGGCCGCCCTTGGCAGGGCCTTTCCGCTCCAAAAGGTCTTTTTCTTTAAGCTTCTTGATATTCTTCTCGATGGTCGTAGTGCTTACGCCGATTTTCTCAGCAAGTGCAGTCAGCGGCATAGTGGGGTCATTTGATAGTAGCGAAAGTATCTTCTCCTCTGTTTCACCCAACTTTTCACCCAACTTTTCACCTAACCCCTCTCTATCATCTGGCGAAAAGAGCGTGCCTCGAATATGGGGTAGCACAATAGCGCCAGGGCCAGCACCGTCTCCCGTGTCTCAAATGCGATGTTGTGGCGGAGGTTCGGCTCGGTAGCGGGGTTGAAATTGAGGGCCAGGATGAGTATTGCCGTCAAAGCCACTATCGAGAACTGAAACCCGGGGGCTGAGAAATGTTCAAAGAAAGTTTTGAACTTGCCGGATGCCCAGGCGATGACCGGACATAGAAAGGGAATGGCGATAAGCCAATAGGAGGGGGGAGGGGCGGGGTAGCTGGCGAAAGATAGGGAAAGAATGAGCAGCGCCACCAGATCGTATTGGCCCAATGGGATCAGTATCCGATCCATCGTCCCTTTCATGTTCGCATATCGCTTGCCGACCAAGATGATGCACACCGCTATGATGACTATAGCTGTGGCTATCATTGCATATGGCGTCTCTCCGCTGCCGAAGAATCCGATATTGTGTATGTTCGATTCCCCTTGGAGGTTGATACCTGCCAGGCTCTCAGGAGTGGAATAGCCGAACATCCTCTGGCCCCAGCTTATCTCCTCGAAAAAGAAGAGCAGCATGACCATCCCCAGAATAAAGTACAGGATCTGTTTTCGCCGAGCGATCCCTCCTACATCTCTGCTCTTTAAGAGGACACAGAACCACAGGCAGCCTGCAGCGATGAACAGCAATGCCTGTATGTTCTCCATGAGCCCATCTTCGCGGGATATTCTAATCCCTACGTCGATGTCGATAAATGGGATAAGGAGGATGCCCAGGCCAGTTAAGGCGAAGACCAAGGTCAACATGGAGACTAGACGTTTCTGGCTGCGTGCTTCCTCTTCTGGTTCGCCGTCTATACATTCCTCTTTTGGTTCGTCGCCCGTACTATCGTTCTGTTCGTCGTCCTTCCTCTCGTTCCGCTCGCAACAGGCCGCATCCGGACGTATCTCGTTTGTGACCTCTGCCTCCATCTACTTGCCTCACGAGAAGATACTTGAACGAAGCGCTTAAGCGTTTCGGCGAGCCCATCTGGAAAGGGGAGGGGTGGATGCGAAGGGAGGAGAGGAGGTGGAGAGGAGATGAGGAGGGAGAAGAAGGAGGGAGATGCGGAGGGAGATGCGGAGGGAGAAGAAGGAGGGAGCAGGGGGGAGATGCCGATGGAGGAGGGAGGGGGAGAGAAGGTATCCCCGCAACGCCCATAAACCCCTCTTGCAATCAGGTGGCGGTGAGCACATGATAATCGTCCCAGGATCAGCATCGATCGATCTGGCCCGTTCTCTCTCAAAAGTGACTGGCGCGAAGATGGTGGAGGTGGAGAGCAAACGATTCCCGGACCAAGAGTGTTATGTCAGGATACATGACGACCTCGGCGGAGAACACGTGGTCCTGGTGCAAACAACGTATCCGGACCCCAATATCATAGAGTTCTTTGTGCTTGTGGATGCCATAAAGGATCTCGATGTGGAGAAACTTACCGTCATCATCCCTTACTTCGGGTATGCGCGGCAGGACAAGAAGTTCAATCCGGGGGAGCCCATAAGCGCCCGAGCCCTGGCCCGATTGTATTCCATGCAGGCGGACGCCGTGGTCACGATTTCTCAGCGATTGAACGACGAATTGCAACTTCGCGGCTTGCCGTCCGAAAAACTGTTCGTCGTACCGAACG
>DAOVJP010000257.1 GCA_030673205.1 Thermoplasmata archaeon | reverse complement strand
TTACTAAAAAAATGGAGAAGGGCCGGAAAATCCATATTATTCCTCGACAACCGATCATACTTCCACAATACGATACGGTCAAACATGCCCATGCTCGCGTGCTCCAACATCTTCTGCAACATGGGCCTCTCCAGAGTAGTCGCAGAAAAGCCCTTGTCCTTGTAAAGCCTCACAACCCGATGGCCCTGAGCCTCACAAAACTCTCGACATTCTTTCGTCTGACCGTCGAGGCTCCAACCCTTCTCAGCCTGCTCGACAGTACTCACTCTAACATAGATGGCCACAGTAGTTTCAGACACCTGAAAACACCCCCAAAAAAGGAGGTATATAAAGACCTACGCTGGCGGTTATATACTCTATCCCATGCATGACGCTACCGTGGCCGCCTTCCTTTTGGCCTTTCAGGTCGGCCTCTTCGCAGCCGTTGGCAGCCTGGGCTCTGTGTTGGGGGCGGAGATGGAAGAGGCATCACTGTTCGTCGCCGTCCTCATCATCGGCATGTTGGTGACACACACGTTCTTGGATATCATTCCCAGCATCTTTTTGGGGGCGCCGGACGAGGATACTGCACTGAGCGTCTTGCCGGGCCATAGGCTGATGAAGCAGGGTCGGGGCTACGAAGCAATAAAGTGCAGTGCTCTGGGCAGCTTTGGAGCGGTCTTCGTTGCACTCCTGGCAGTCTTTCCCGCACGTGTCATCATGGGCTCTCCAGCCAATGCCTATGATGCGCTCATGCCCCTGGTGCCCTGGATGCTCATCGGCATAACGGCCATGATGGTCCTGGGAGAACGATCGAGCATGGACAAGGTGTGGCCGAAGAGGAAGGCGGAGTTGGAGGCACAGAGGGAGGAAGTGGGGTTCAGAGATCATTTGCGGCAGAAGGCCTTCGCATTTTTCCTGTTCCTCCTGACAGGATGCCTGGGGCTAGTGGTGCTGCGCTCACCTCTAGCCACATATAACTGGCTGCCCTTTCCACATCTGCGATCCAGCATGCTCTTCCCTCTTTTCACCGGCCTCTTCGGCATATCCGGCCTTTTCTTGAGCTTGTGGGATGAGGTGCAGATGGCGCCACAGGAAACGGAGGGGGTGAAGGTGGGCCTGTCCAGGCGTGCAAGCACTAAGGGCGTGGTGGCGGGCAGTTTCGCCGGCGGCCTCGTTGGCTGGTTCCCCGGAATAAGCAGTGCTAGCGCCACCGTTGTCGCGCAGGCCATCACGAACAGAGGGGAGAAGGAGGATGCAGACAAAGAATTTATTGTGGCGGTGAGCGGAGTGAATACCGGCCAACGCCATAATGAATGTTCTAGCCCTGTATGTCATCCTTCGTCCTCGCTCCGGGGCGATGCAGGCTGTGGCCACGGTACTGGACAGTAGGTTGGTGGCATGGGAGCCCCTGGGAAGCGTGCCAGGCGATATGGTGCTCTTGTTGCTAGCGGTTGTTATTGCGGGTTTCTGCGCTCTTGGCCTGACCCTGTTCATAGGGCGGTGGTTTGCCAGGGTCTATCACAAGGTACCTTACCGGAAGCTGACCATGGGCATCATCCTCATGTTGGTAGTCTTGGTGGGTCTTTTGACCGGGCCGGTAGGACTTGCCGTGGCGGCGGTGAGCGCCTGCATAGGTCTCCTGCCTCCCCTAGCGGGAGTGCAGAGGGTACATATGATGGGGTGTATCGTGGTGCCGGTGGTGCTGTACTTCCTCGGGTTTTAGGCAGGGATGTTGTTCTGCTTAAAAAGCATCTAATTATCTCTTCCCTCACATCCTTTAGCATAACACCTACCTCCCAACAAGGCGAGACAATTCTTGTCCGGCAATTTCTTATACTTACATATTAAAAATGCTAATATGGGGGTTTTCGGGTGCTAATATGCATCCCTCAGCAGGTTCTCGCCCCTGCAATAGGAAACCTCCATATAGAAGGAGCAATTCTATCCGAATAACCTTATCTTTGGAGGTGAGGAAAGTGAAAAGAAAACTGACAAGCATAGGACTATGTGTAGCGATGGTTGCCACCATGTTTTTGGTGGCAATGAATGTGAATGCAGCCCCCGTGCGAGGGGAGCTTCCGACCGAAGAGTTCGTAACGGATGAGAACACCGTTGCACTCTGGCACTTCAACGAAGGCCAGGGCTCAGTGATCGGTGATTCATCCGGAAACGATTACGATGGCACTTTGTACTATGCCGACTGGACGTCTGGAATATTTGGGAATGCACTGAGTTTCTATGACCGGGCAGATGTTGTTAACTATATCCCAGCAAGCTTTGATGACGACATTGGGGACAGCTTGACGGTAGAGGTAATGGTCAAGTGGAACGGTCATCACCCGAACAACCCCTACCAGGGCTCCTATATCATGGACGCACGTGACCTTGAGGGAGAGAGAGGTGGCTTCATCCTCTTCCTCGACCCTGCAGGCCTTGTGAAATTCTATGCGGGACACGATACTGGCCCTGAATACGTCATAAGTGAAAATCCCATACCAATAGGCGAATGGACTCATGTGGCTGTAGTGCTCGACCATGATGCGAGCGAATTACGAGTGTACATAAACGGTCTCGAGGACTCTTTCGCTGTTGCCAACAGCCCATATAACGACATTGACTATGGCAGGGTCGCCATAGGGAACAACAGATACGGCACCCCTGGGGGAGACCGCCAGCACGCCAATTTCAACGGCGTCATCGATGAACTTAGAGTATCTAACACAGTTCGATATGGTGGGAACCAACCCCCCGTCGCCGTTGCCTCCATCACCCCAGGAGGTTCCGGGGTGAAACTGGCAAACGTGGAGTTCCGGGTCACCAGACACACCGTCACCTGCACCATAATCGAGGACGGTGTCGATCTCCTGACCCTCCAAAGTGGGGAGACAACCCAGTTCATATACTTCAGCGACAGGAACTATGAGGCTCGCTATAGCTTCGACAAGACCGATAAAGGCAACGCACCAGCGAACACCTTCCTCAAGTTCC
>DAOVJP010000473.1 GCA_030673205.1 Thermoplasmata archaeon | reverse complement strand
AGCTCCCAGCCTGGACAAGATCATCCATGCGACGCTGGATTGGGATGCCAACGGCCTGGTGGGCACCCACCAGATATATGTCCAGATCATCGTCACCGACCCGGCGGATGAGATCGATACGGCGAACAACGAGGCCTATACAACCGTAAGAGTGCTCGCATCCGAGCCAGACATATATGTCGTGCAGATCACGGGGCCGAGCAGTGTACTGGAAGATGAGGAGAACATAAAATTCACCGCAACCGTCACCAATCTAGGACAGGTGGCCGTGGACCTGGCCAGCATCACGTTCTGGGATGGACACCCCGACACTGGAACTCAGATACCCGGTGTCTTTTTCGTTACCGGTCTGGATACCGGAGTGAGCAAGGAAGTGACATCCGGTGTGTGGGAGGCCGCTGGTCTAGTGGGCACCCATAATATCTTTGCAAAGGCGGAGGTCTTGAACCCCGCCGGAGAAGAGACCGAATTGGATAACAACCTCGCAGCCATGTCTGTGACCGTGCTCTCTGTCGAGGCGGACATAGAGGCCACGGAGGTCATAGTCCCGGACGAGGTTTACGAGGGCGATAGCATCGTTCTTGCCGCCGAGATCACGAATGTGGGGCAGCAGAACATTGTTTCAGGGAGTGGCACATTCTGGGACGGCGATCCGGATGGGGCAGGAGTTCAGATAGGGGGCGTGGTGCCGTTCACAAACCTGGCCTCTGGCCAGAGCAGGACCCTCTATGCAACGGGGAGTTGGAATGCCGGTCCGGTTGGCATCCACCAGATGTATTTCAAGGTCGTTGTCACAGACCCGGTGGAGCCGGATACGACGAACAACAAAGCCCATGCCACCATAGATGTACTCGCATCCGAGCCTGACGCAAAGCTCGTAGAGATAACAGGGCCGAGCGTTGTCCTGGAGAACGAGGAGAACATAATATTTACCGCCAACGTCACCAACATAGGAAGGAAGACCGTGGACCTGGCCAGCATCACTTTCTGGGATGGACACCCGGACACCGGAACTCAGATAGGCAGCATCCAATATGTCACCGGTCTGGATACCGGAGTGAGCAAGGATGTGACATCCGATGAGTGGGATGCCACTGGCCTAGCGGGCACCCATAATATCTTTGCAAAGGTGGAGGTCTTGAACCCCGCCGGAGAAGAGACCGAATT
>DAOVJP010000260.1 GCA_030673205.1 Thermoplasmata archaeon | reverse complement strand
GATGGGATGGCTCTGGTGGACACCCTATCGGATGTGGAAGCTCTCTTGCTGGGTTATGATGACCCACAGGACCTCTTCCCCTCCTCGGGACTGGCCCAGTATATGCTAGGAACGTATACGGAATAGTGAGGAATAAAGATGGCGCTGTTCGACAAAAGGAAAAGCCCCGGAGTACACCCACCCGGGAACAAGGTGGCCAGCGGGAAGGCTATAGAGCGAGCGCCCCTCCCCCGAGAGATTATCCTTCCGTTGAGCCAACACATAGGCGCCCCGGCAAAGGCCATAGTGAAGAGCAGGGATGAGGTGAAGACCGGCCAGAAGATCGCAGAGGCGGGGGGCTTCGTCTCCGTCCCCATACACTCCACCGTCTCGGGCAAGGTGAAGAAGATCATCCAGGTCGTTAGCTCAGTAACATCCCAGGTCGGCGATGCCATAGTCATCGAATCGGACGGAAGGGATGAGTGGATCGAGCTGCCAAGACGGGTGGATCCGAACTCGCTGTCAAAAGAGGAGCTGCTCAATATCATCAAGGAAGCGGGAATAGTGGGCATGGGCGGCGCCACCTTCCCGACCCACGTCAAGCTCCAACCTCCTCCTAACAAGCCCATCGACACCATCATTATCAACGGCTGCGAGTGCGAGCCATACATCACCTCCGACCATCGGCTCATGCTGGAAAAGGGAGAAGAGGTGCTCAGGGGTCTCTGGATAATGATGCGGGTCATCGGATGCGAAAGGGCCTATATCGCCATAGAGGACAACAAACCGGATGCTATAACGAAGATGCAGAGCCTCGTTTCCAAAACCAGCTTCCCCGGAAAGATCACCGTGGAATCGCTGCACACACAATATCCATTGGGGGCAGAGAAGACATTGTTGAAGCGCATCCTCGGGAGGGAGGTTCCCGTGGGCGGCCTCCCCATGGACGTTGGGGTGGTGGTCCAGAACGTGAGCACGCTCAAAGCCATCCATGACGCCGTCTATGAAGGAAGACCCTTAGTAGAAAGGGTGGTGACGGTCGCCGGGCTCGTTCGCGAGCCGATGAACTTGATGGCCAGGTTCGGCACGTCGGCCGAGGAGCTCATAGGCTTTTGTGGAGGAGCGGCCCGGGAAGCGGACGAGATGCTCTTCGGCGGGCCCATGATGGGGATAGCCCAGCCTGCCTTCGATACACCGACCCAAAAGGGCACCAACTCCATACTCGTGAAGAAGAACACGAAGATGGAAGAGAGCAATTGCATACGCTGCGGCACCTGTGTCGAAGCCTGTCCCATGAGCCTCATGCCCCTCATGTATGTGACATACGTTAAGAACAAGAAATATGAAGATCTCAATGACTATTGGATAGAGAATTGCGTGGAATGCGGTTCGTGCGCCTACGACTGTCCCGCCAACATCCCGATAGTGCAGTATGTCAAAGTGGGCAAGGCCGAACTGAGAAAACTGGGGGTGAAGAAATGAGCGAGGAAGGGCAGACACCTGAGAAGAAGACGCTCCGTGTCTCCCCCGCCCCCCACGCTCACGGCAAGAAGCAGACGAAGAACGTCATGTTCATTGTGTGCCTTGCTCTGCTGTTCCCCACCGCAGGAGGGGTGTATTATTTCGGCATATACGCCCTCTTCGTAGTACTCGTTTCCGTTGTCACCGCCATACTTACGGAATATGCATCGAAGATGCTGAGGAAACGAGAGTTCGTCATGGACTGGAGCCCCGTGGTGACCGGCCTGTTGCTGGCATTGATCATGCCGCCCCGCATCCCGTTATGGATCGTGGTCATAGGTGCGGCCTTTTCCGTGGCCATAGTCAAAGAGGCGTTCGGAGGGCTGGGACATAACATATTCAACCCGGCACTGGGCGGCAGGGCGTTTCTGGCCATCAGCTTCACCGGGCTCATGACCCGGTGGATGGCACCCCAACCTGGGAAGCTCATGCCGGATGTCATTACCACCGCCACCCCTCTGGGGGAGATGGCGCAAGCCGGAGTATCCTCCGTTACCAACATGGACCTGTTCCTGGGGAACGTGGGCGGCTGCATAGGCGAGACATCGGCCCTGCTCGTATTGATCGGAGGGATGATACTCTTCATCCCCGGGATAATAAAGCGTGTCATACCAATCGTGTATATAGGCACCGTATTCCTTTTGACCCTTCTCATTCCCGGCCAGGACCCGATGTTCCACATATTGGCAGGGGGATTGTTCCTCGGGGCCTTCTTCATGGCCACGGACTACGTCACCGCCCCGGTGACCACCAAGGGACAGATAATATTCGCCGCTGGCGCCGGTGTGCTCGTTGTGATGATCCGGTTGTACGGGTCCATGCCAGAGGGCGTGGCCTTCTCCATATTGCTGATGAACGGTTTTACGCCGCTCATCGACCGGTATGTGAGACCGAAGCCGTACGGGTACGTTCCTCCTGAGAAAGACAGGAAAGGGAACGAAGGGGAGAAGAAGGCGAAGGAATGGGAGAAGAAGGGGGAGAAAGGAGTGGATGTGAAAAAGCCAGAGACAAAGAAGGAGCAGATGGCAGAAGTACCCCCTCCAGCGAAAGAGCCTACGCCTGACATTGGAAAAGAGGAGAAGGAGGGGTTGGCATCCGTGATCTCATTGATCGTTCCCACCTACATCGACTCCGACACGACATCAGAGATACGCGTCCGATTGGAGAACAAGACGGACCAAGTGATAAAGGACGTGTCCCTAGACCTGTCCAACCTAGCCGAGTTCTTCGAGATCGATGGAGAGGTAGGCATATCCTCTCTCAACCCCGGGATGGAATTGGAGAAATCCATCCGGATAAAGCCAAAATTCAAGAAAGGCAACTTCCCTGTGACGATCGTTTTGGCCGCTGATGGCCTCACCGAAGAAAAGGAATACAAGATCAAGGTTGGCGGCACAGAGGTGTTCCAAGGAGGCGAGAGCGATGAGTGACAACAGTCTGAAACACGATATCATCCCCGTGCTC
>DAOVJP010000243.1 GCA_030673205.1 Thermoplasmata archaeon | reverse complement strand
TTCCACCGTGGCGTTGAGGGCGTAGGAATATCCTCTGTACCAGACCTCTGTGGACAATGTGAAATTGGTGGTGGCATTGCTCAGTGTGGCGGACCAGACGAAGGTGTTGGTGACCGTGGAGTTCCAGTAGGGATCGACCTCGGTGCTGTTCACCCCTGTTATGTTGATCGTTATATTGTTGTACCTGGTGTCTTCGATGCCTATAACATATATCTTGGTGGCGTTATCGGCATGATCTATCAATAACACAGGGGTCTTGGTGATGGGGGTAGCAACCTCCAAACAGCCTCCCGAGGATACGGAGAGAATGCAGAGCAGGAGAATGGCCGCGATAATTCCCATGCCTCTTGGTGTTCCTGAATTTCGGACAAGCCTCATATTCTTGTGAAAAGAGGGTGGGTAGAAAAAGATTGGGGAAGCCGCGAATACCCACATCCTCACCGATCTACTTCGCACTCACACCTACATAATGGCCCTGGTCAATCCCCCATCCACCTGTATGGTGGTGCCGGATATGTAGATGCCCGCTTCCGACGAGAGGAACAGCACCAGATTCGCAACCTCGGTGGGCTCTCCCAATCGCCCCAGCGGTATGGATCCGGTCCATCTTCTCACCACCTCTTCTTCTTCGATACCTTTCACCGCCGCCAAAGATCTGGCCAACTCTCCCAACCGTTCGGTGGCCGTGTATCCCGGGGCTACGCAGTTGACGGTTATGCCGTACTTCCCCATCTCCCTGGAAAGGGTCTTTGATAATCCCACCACCCCCGGGCGGATGGCGTTTGAGAGGAGCAGATTGTCTATGGGCTCCTTCACGGAGACAGAGGTCAGGTTCACTATCCTTCCCCACCTCTGTCCTTTCATCCCTGGAAGGACGAGACGAACGAGGCGCACAACGCTCATGAGATTGAGTTCCACAGCCTTCCGCCAATCCTCTTCAGAGAGGCCTTCAAACCCCCCTGACGTGGGGCCGCCGGCGTTGGTCACCAATATGTCCACCCCTCCGAACTCCTTTTCCACATGGGAGACCAGGCCTTCTATCTCCTCTGGCCGCGAGATATCTGCCCTATACGCCAAGACATGTGCGCCAAGAGCCTCCATCTCCTCCTTGGTACTCTCGAGCGCCTCTGTGCCTCTGGCGCATATCGCAACACGGCATCCCTCCTTGGCCAATGCGAGGGCCACTGCTTTCCCTATCCCATTGCTAGATGCTGTGACCAGAGCCCGCTTTCCTTCCAATCCCATGTCCATATGCTCACCATCTCCTTCAACCCGCCAGGCCTATTTATCCTTTGTTCATCCTTCCTACTCACATCAGACCTCGGTGCTCTTCCAGCCCCCTGAATAAAAGCGTCGGAGTATGACGGAGCTGCGGGCATTGTACTCGGCTATCATCGCAAACCAGACACCGTATATCCCTAGGGGCGTGAAGAAGCCAAGGAATATGGCCAACGGAAGCCGGACGCCATAGAGGCCCAAGGTCGTGGCTAGTAACGGGTATCTCGTGTCCCCTGCGCCTCTGAGAGCCCCGGCCAGGGTGAAATGTATGGCTATGGCCGGGGTGCCCGCGGCCAATATGCGTATGAACATCACTGCCTTGTCTATGACCGCCTCCTCGCTTATGAAGGCCCGGGCTATATGCGGAGCCAGAAAGAACATGACGATTCCCAGCCCGATCATGGTGGCGGCGCATAGCTTGGTGGCCATCCATCCCGCCCTCTCCGCCATTTCCGGTTCCCCCTTACCAAGATACTGTCCGGTCAATGCTGTGGCGGCCACTGCGAATCCCATACTGGGCATGAACACAAGGCCAGTTATGCGCATCCCTATGCCGTGAGCCGCCAGGGCGGTCTCGCCGAAGTGTACCACCAACACCATATATGCCAGGAAGCCCACCTGTATGGCCAGTTGCTCCCCTGCAGCAGGAACGCCTATCCGCATTATTCGCCCCATCATCCTCTTCTCCGGAACCAGGCTGGAGAGGGAGAGATTGAATTTCCCACTCTTTCTGCTCAAGAGGGCAATATACACTGCGGCGGCCCAGACAAAGGAGATCAACGTTCCCCATGCGGCCCCCTCCACTCCCATACGGGGGAAGCCGAACTTGCCGAATATGAGAAGGTAATTGAATACCACGTTCACGAGGTTCATGGAGCCGTTGACCCACAACGGCGTTCTTGTATCCCCTGCGGCTATGAATGCGGAGGAAGAGACGGCTATCACAGCGAAAACGGGGGCGGCCAAGAACACCACTCTGACATACTGACCGGCCAGCGTGGCCACTGCAGGGGTGGCACCGTACACCGATACTACGGTCCCGGAGAAGAGAACGCCCATCAGGCCGATCGGGACGCTGAACAGTAGGGCAATGGTCAGAGATTGGGACAACGCCTTCCCCCTTTCCTCTCTCTCTCCTGAACCGGTGAAGCGGGCCATGAGAGCTATCGTGCCCGCGGTGATGGTCATGAACACCATCATCACCAGGAACATGAGCTGGGTTCCCAGGGTAACAGCCCCCACCGCCCTCCCTCCAATGCGCCCAACCATCATTATGTCCACGGTCA
Organism: Thermoplasmata archaeon; assembly: GCA_030673205.1. Classification (GTDB taxonomy): domain Archaea; phylum Thermoplasmatota; class Thermoplasmata; order JAGHBH01; family JAGHBH01; genus DAOVJP01. The sequence continues at coordinate 551 of DAOVJP010000243.1, read as the reverse complement.
TTGCGAGGGTCTGGAACAGGTTCATGAACACCGCAGGCCATGCCAGCCGCAAAAGTCTCTTCTTCAGCTCGTCAGAAGGCATCGGCCCACAATGCACCTATATATATAATTCCCAACGGCCCGTATCAACAGCCTACGCTCTATGTTCCACAGCGAAGGGCCTACGATCCATGCTCCAGTCTACAACCTACACCACGATGGCCTACACCTATACCCACTGTTCAAAGGCACACGCTCCACAAGAGCACTAGCTCTCTTTCTTCGGCCATTCCCCATAAAAGAAGGAGAGGTAGAGAGCGAAGAGGGCGAGCGCGACTATCGCCGCCACCATTACCCATGCCAATGCCGGCACCTCCTTCTCTTCCTCCTCGTAGATCGGGACAGGCGTCATGGTCACATTCCCAAGGTCCACTTTCCCCCGGTACGGCATGTTCCCGCTGCCGGAATAGAACTCGCCGTTCGCGTAGGCGGTCCATGTGAAGGGTCCTGGCTCTATCTCCACCGAGAAGGAGCCATTGAGGCCGGTGATGGCCCCAGAGATGTTTGCGCCG
>DAOVJP010000394.1 GCA_030673205.1 Thermoplasmata archaeon | reverse complement strand
TCCTATATGCTCTGGAAACCCTTATATTGTCCTCGCTTCGATGGCTCAATTCCAATGCCCGGGAGTACTGTTCCATGGCAGCCTCCCGCTCCCCTATTATCATGTCGGTATCGCCTGTGTTGATCCGCATCTCTATCTTCCTCTCCACATCCTTCTCTTCCCTCATCAGTTCGCCCACATCCAGCAGGGCCTTCACTTCTTCGTATATGTCGTGGGCCTTTGCCTCCCCCGTGAATACGACGATGGATCCCATCAGAGCTTTGGAGAGTTTGGGGATATCCCTCGCCTTTATGCGGTCGATCTCTATTCCAAATGTCTTGCATTGCTTCTTGAGAAGATATATGCCAGCGGTGCCCATTTCATGGGACAGTATATCGCCGAACTTTCTGCTCAGTTCTGTTTGCAACATCCCACGTACTCTTTCGTTCGTCCTTTGCATGCCCAACATCTTTTCGACGATGGGGGCATAATCATGGTCGTTTATGTTCTCCATCGCACCTATGAAAAAGAATAGGCCAATGGGATCCTTTGTGAACATATCATATTCCTTGTTTATGTCGGCGACCTTTTCACTGCAAGCTCTGAGATCTTCGAATGAGGTATAGGGTACGATCATGACGCCTTCGGTATTCCCTCTGACCATGAATATGGGTTGCCTATTGCTATTTATGGCTTCGATCCCCTCTTCGATCCTTTCCTCGGAAGTCTTCATGTCCAGGATGTAATGATGCAAGCCTAGTATCGTGAACCCGAGCTTTTCCATGTTCACGATCCGGATGGTCTTTGTGAAACCCTCTTTCTCAAATTTCTTTCTTGCCCTGGCAATAGTATGTCGGGAGGCGACAATGATCTCTTCCAGCTCCTTATCGGACAGTTGTGGGTGCTTTATCAAGGCGTAGAAGATGATCTTCTCTGTCTCTGTGAAATGTGTCTTTGCCTCCCCACGCTCCTCTTTGTTAGAGGGTTCGGCCATCTCGGTGGGAACCTCTTCTTGTTCGCCCACGCTCTGGCCAAAGACCTGCTCCAGAAGAGGGGCGTAATCGAAGAAGTTGAGCTGTCTTATCAGCTTGAATGGAAAAGCTAGTAAGGCTATGTTTGGCTCTCTGACCACATTCTGTTTACAATAGGCCCGCCCGAGCTCTTCCACCTTCTCTTTTGCATCGGTGTAATTCCTTGATAGTTGGAGAGAAACTCCCTGGGTCTTATCACTCACTGCCCAGAACACCTCGTCGTACCTCTCGGCGATGTTAGCGCTTATCTCTAACCTTTCCTTCAAGGGCACGGAGGAGCTGAAGGCGCTGTACGTGACGGCCAACATTTCACACCCGAGGTTCTGGAGGAGTGGGATCCTAACGGTCTGAACAGCCCCCGTGTTCTTCAACTTCCGGTGGATCACAGTAACGGTCGAATGGTTGAGGCCCAGTAGTTCGGAGAGGGCGCGATTATTGAGAAGCGGATAGCGTACTAGCCCATACAGAACTTGCTTCTCTTTATCGGTGAGGCCGTTAATGGTCATTGTCGACGAGAAGGAGAGCATTGATAAATAGTTTTGCTTGCTACAATGGAGCATTTATTGCCAACATCTGACCGTTTTGGCAAATACGCTGTTTTTTCTTTCCAAATGTTTAAGTAGTTCAAGGGAGCAACGATAAATCGGAAGTGCAGGACTTCTATATGTATATATAGCGAGGAGATATTTATGAAGAGAGGAATATTGGCAGTCTGTTTCTGTGTGTTGTTGGTGATATCCGCGTTCCCCGTATCATCGATCGCCGTCGATACGGTGACTGGTGGATCGATAGTTGGAGCGGAAGCAT
>DAOVJP010000376.1 GCA_030673205.1 Thermoplasmata archaeon | reverse complement strand
GGGGAGGAAGAAGAAGAGCACCACCATGGCGATCATGACCCACACACCTGGATAGACCCGCTCACCGCCAAGGAGGAGGCGAGGAACATACGGGATGGTCTTATTGCGGCTGATCCGGCCAACGCCACATATTACACGAGCAGGGCGGATGTGCTCTTCGCCCGCTTCGATTCCCTGCACACCAACTACACATCCGGGCTGTATGGGAAACAGAGGGATATGATAATCGTATCCCACGAAGCGTATCGATATCTGGGGCACAGCTATGGGTTCAAGGTCCAGGGGGTCATTGGTCTCTCCGCGGACGAGGACCCGAACCCCCAGGTCTACCTCGATATCATTGACATGATGGAAGAGAACGATATCTACATCCTGTACACGAACCCCGTGTTCTCGCAGGATAGTGTCCAAACACTCAAAACGAACCTGGAAGCACGGGTGGGAGGGGATGTTAGGATACTCTCCCTATACACCCTGACCTCCCCCTCCAATGGGCTGGATTATTTTGCCATGCAGGAGGCGAATCTGGAAGCTCTCAAAACGGGGTTGATGTCCGCATGAATGCTGAGAACACGAATACCGCGCCGGTGCTGGAGGCTAGAGACCTCGACATCGTGCGCTCGGGGGATGTGGCCATTCGCGGTGCGAATTTCTCCATAGAGAAAGGCGACTATGTGGGGATCGTGGGGCCCAACGGGGGAGGGAAGAGCTCCCTTCTGCTGGCGGCACTTGGCATAATACCCTATCTCAAAGGCACCATCCGACTCTTCGGCCAACCCATAGAGGAATTCAAAGACTGGGACCGCGTCGCCTATGTATCACAACATGCCATAGATTTTGACAACAACTTCCCCCTCACCGTCCGGGAACTGGTGGCCCTGGGCAGGATAGGGAAGAAGAACATAGGGAGGAGGCTGGGAAAGAAGGATTGGGAGCATGTGGACGTGGCCATGAGCCTCATGAAGATAACCCATCTTGCCGACAAGAGGGTGGGCCATCTATCCGGAGGGCAGAAGCAGCGCGTGTTCGTGGCCAAGGCCCTTGTGAGACACCCTGAACTGCTGATACTGGATGAACCCGCCGCTGGCGTGGACCCCGATGCACAGCTCCGATTCTTCGGTCTGCTGAGCAGCATAAACAAGAACAGAGGGACGAGCATATTATTGGTATCCCATGACCTCTCAACGGTGTTCTGCCAGATGTCAAAGGTCATGTGTGTGAACCGCGACGTCCACTTCTCTTCCATAACCCCCGACATGGACCCGCAGGGATTGCTGAAGGAGGTGTATGGAGAGCATTTCACCTTCGTCTTCCACGAGCACGAATGCCACATGCCAGAGACGGGAGGTGTGGACCATGTCTAGCCTCAGCCTCTTGGACCTGCCCGATCTACTGAGCTACCCTTTCTTCCAATACGCCCTCATCGGAGGATGCCTGGCCGCCGTGGCCTGCGCCCTCGTGGGCGTTTTCACCCTTCTGCGTAAAGAGGCTATGATAGGGGACGGGATCGCCCACGCTTCCTTCGGCGGGATAGCCCTGGGATTGTACCTAGGCATATACCCCATCTATACGGCCCTGCTGGTATCCGTCGTCTTCATGCTGGCCATAACGTATCTTCGGAGGAAAGGCATCGCTGAGTCGGACGCCGCCATAGGTATCATGCTGGCCTTTGGATTCGCCTTGGGCCTCGTCATCATAAGTTTGTCCGGCGGTTTTCAGCGGGAGATATTCAGCTATCTGTTCGGCTCCATATTGACGATAACGACCCAGGATCTCATGGTGGTGGGTTTCCTGACCTTGGTGGTCTTCCTCTTCTTGCTATTCTTCTACAAAGAGATGCTCTCCATGACGTTCGATGAGGAGAGCGCACGTCTTTCCGGGATCCCGGTGAACTTCCTCTCCATCGCCTTTGACATACTGGTGGCTGTGACCATAGTCCTCTCCATAAAGGCCAT
>DAOVJP010000179.1 GCA_030673205.1 Thermoplasmata archaeon | reverse complement strand
CGAACGAACGAACCACTTGGTGGAGATGCCGCAGAAACAGCCGATCAATGGAAAGAAGATAGCTGTGGTGGGTTCCGGCCCTGCAGGACTCACCGTGGCCGGTGATCTTGTGCTGTTGGGATACGATGTGACGATATTCGAGGCTTTCCATAAGCCAGGGGGCGTTCTCATGTACGGCATTCCAGAGTTTCGCCTTCCGAAGGGCATAGTGGAGGAGGAGATCGGATATCTCGTCAAACTCGGCGTCAAGATGGAGTATAACACCATCGTGGGCAAGACGATCGCCGTGGATGAGCTTCTTGAAAAGGGATTTGATGCTGTTTTCTTGGGTTTGGGTGCGGGATTACCCAAGTTCCTAGGGATCCCAGGGGAGAACCTGGGCGGCGTGTACTCCGCCAACGAGTATCTCACCAGGAGCAATCTGATGAACGCATACATCTTCCCTGAATACGATACTCCCATTGTGAGGCCCGAACATGTCTGTGTCGTTGGTGGTGGGAACGTGGCCATGGACTCGGCCAGAACAGCCCTGCGATTAGGGGCGAATGTGAGCATAGTCTATCGGCGTGCCAAAGAGCAAATGCCAGCTAGGAACGAGGAGATACACCACGCCGAGGAGGAAGGCATACATCTATGCCTCCTCACCAACCCCATGGAGATACTTGGGGACGAGAACTCCATGGTCCGCGCCCTCAAATGTGTGAAAATGGAATTGGGTGAGCCCGACGAATCGGGTCGTGCCAGGCCCGTGAAGATCGAGGGCTCGGAGCATGAGGTAAAAGCGGATATAGTCATCATGGCAATAGGCGCCGGAGCCAACCCGCTCCTGACCAGAACCACCCCTGACCTCGAGATCAACAAATGGGGCTATATCGAGGCGGACGAATCCGGTAGAACGTCCAAGGACCGTGTCTGGGCCGGTGGTGATATAGTAACTGGAAGCGCCACGGTCATAGAGGCCATGGGCGCTGGCAAACAGGCCGCCATGGACATCCACGAGCAGCTCATGGGCATATCCAAACCCGACCAGCACCCCGAGGCGCTGCCAGAAGGTATGATGTGTCAGCTACCGGAGAAGTAGAGAGAGGACGATCATCTTTGGAGAGGCACTCCCTCCAGGTGCAGCACGGAATAGCCGGTTATTCTGGCCCGGATCATCTCTCCCACTATTATCTCTCCATCTAATCTTAGAGGAGTATAGTTTCTGGTTCGACCCCCCCCTTCTTCTAGCACGAGGGCCTCCACCTCCTTCCCCACCCACACTTTCTTCCTTTCCTCGCTGATCCGGAATCTAAGTTCGGTAAGTCGTCTGGACCGTTCTTTGGCTATGCGTCCGTGCACCTGCCCCTCTGCACTGGCCGCCTTGGTGCCTGGCCTGCCGGAGAATCGTGTAACGTTCACTATGTCCGGTCGAACCCGTTCTATCATCTCCATGCTTGCCTCGAGATCCTCTTCTTTCTCCCCCGGAAATCCCACGATGATGTCCGTGGAGAGGGTGAGGTCAGGTATGCTGCGTCTCATCTCCAGCGCCAGGCTTTCCGCTTCCTCCGATGTGTATTCCCTCTCCATGGCCCTCAATATTTTGTCGCTTCCGCTCTGAATGGGCATGTGCAGGAAGCGATAGGCCCTTTGTCCTTTGTAGAATCCTATCATGCCATCCACGATGGTAGAGAGTGTGTTCGGTGTCATCATCCCGACGCGGAACCATACATCCCCTTCCAATGCCATCAATTCTTCCAATAGCTCAGGCAGGCTGGTGCCTATGTCCATTCCGTATGCACCGCTGTCTTGGGCCGTGAGCCGTATCTCCCTTGCCCCCCCACTGATGGCAGCCCTTGTCCATTTGATTATCTGCTCCGGCCTTCTGCTCTTTAGCTCGCCACGGGCGAGGCGTGTTATACAATATGTGCATGTTCCCCTGCAACCAGTGGCTATGGGAAGCGTGGCGATGGAGCCCTGTACCACCGGGGAGAGGACGGCTTTCGTCTCCGCTGTGCCGAAGAGCTCCGCTACTTCCTCCATGTGTCCTGGGGGTATTATGGCCACATTCGGTGCTAACGTTCTCAACCTCTCCTTGTAGATCTGGGGCAAACAGCCGGCCACGATCAGTTTCTTTCCACCGACTGCTTCCCCTCCGCCCATCTCCTTCAAGCGCTTCCACATCTTTCTCTCGGTCTGGTCTATGACGATGCAGGATCCAAGTATCAGGATGTCCGCCTCTTCGGCAGAGGCCGCCTCCGTGTGGCCCGCTTGGAGCGCCAACTCTCGTATCATCAGCGTCTCCCCCTGGTTCAGGGTACAACCATAGCCTTCGCTCCAAACACGCATGGGGGATGATAGGAGGGGCGCGTATATTTAAGTCTGAGCCCAGCCCCCTTGACCAAAAGGCCCATAAACCCCTCCGTCATTGACTTTTCCATGCCCCTCTCAGATATTGAGATAGCACAACAGACCCGGTTGCGCCCCATAGCCGAGATAGCGGCTGCTGCTGGCCTATTGGAGGAAGAGATGGAGTTCTGGGGCCACAACATAGCAAAGGTGAGCCTTTCGGCGATGCAACGACTCTCGTCCACAGACCCGGGTCATCTCATTTTAGTTACCACTATGAACCCCACCCCCCAGGGAGAGGGGAAGACAACGGTCACCATAGGACTCGCACAGGCCTTGGCCAAGATGGGCAAGAAGACCATGTTGGGCATACGCCAGCCAAGCCTCGGTCCCACCATGGGAATGAAGGGCGGGGCGGCTGGCGGCGGCTACAGCCAGGTACTTCCCATGGAAGAGATAAACCTCCACTTCACAGGCGACATGTATGCTGTAGAGTCGGCGCACAACCTCCTGGCGGCCATGGTGAACAACAATATGCACCACGGCAACCCCATGCACATAGACCCGCGGCAGGTGCTGTGGAAAAGAGTAATGGACATGAACGACCGGGCCCTGCGCACCGTGGTAGTGGGCCTGGGAGGAACCAAGAACGGCATGCCCCATGAGAGTGGCTTCGATATAACTGCCGCCAGCGAGGTCATGGCCATATTGTGCCTCTCACAGAGCATATCGGATCTCAAGGAGCGGTTGGGACGCATCATCGTCGCCTACACCATGGACGGGAAGCCGGTGACCGCAGGGGACATGGGCGCCGTCGGTGCCATGGCCGCTTTGCTGAAGAATGCGCTCAAACCGAATCTGGTGCAGAGCGTGGAGGGCGTTCCTGCATTTGTGCATGGTGGCCCATTCGCTAACATCGCCCATGGTGCAAGCAGCCTTATCTCTACACAGATGGGTCTCCGTCTCTCAGAATATTTCATTACTGAGGCCGGCTTCGGCAGCGATCTGGGGGCGGAGAAGTTCTTCAATATCGTATCCAGGGTAGGCGGGCTCCATCCGTCTGCGGCTGTTGTTATCGCCACGGTCCGGGCTCTCAAACGACAGGGAGGAGGAAAGAAAATAGATGATGAGAAAGCACTCATCCACGGTCTGGACAACCTGGACAAGCACATAGCCAATGTCAAGATGTTCAACGTGCCCCCGGTGGTGGCTATCAACGCGTTCCCCGATGACACAAAAGAGGAGCATAGGATTGTCATAGAACACTGCAAGACCCAGGGTGTGCCAGCGGCCGTGGTGGATGTGCGCGAAAGGGGAGGGGAAGGAGCGGAGGAGCTGGCCCGTTTTGTGGTCAGAGTGTCATATGATCAGGGCAACATGGAGCTTATATACCCCCTAGAAGTGCCTATAAAGGAGAAGATAAACGCCATTGCTAGCATGGTCTATGGCGCCAGTCGCATCGTCTACTCCGTGCAGGCCGAGAAACAGATAAGACACATCGAAGATGACCTGGGCTTGGCCCATCTACCCATCTGTGTGTCCAAGACCCCCTATAGCCTCAGCGACGACCCCAAGGCGCTTGGTCGGCCGAGGAGGTTCAAGATAACCGTTTCCCGCGTGCGGGTCAACGCAGGCGCCGGATTCATAGTGCCTTTCACAGGCTCCATAACCACCATGCCAGGCATGCCCCGAAAGCCCGCCGCCCTAAACATAGACTTGGACGAGGGCGGAAGGGTGTCAGGGCTGTTCTAGTTTCTACTAACACCGTTGCACCACCGGCCTAACCAACCATCCCTTTCGCTACGCCACCGGCACTAACCCACCACACTCTCCTCTTTCCCTTCTCCAACATACTT
>DAOVJP010000032.1 GCA_030673205.1 Thermoplasmata archaeon | reverse complement strand
TCCCGGCGTAACTGATATGGGAGAGGTGAAGAAGAAGGTGTTCCATCCATCCACGAAGTCGCCCGAGGGCACAGCGGTATAGCCTAGGGATGTTCCGAAGGGCGATCCCTTGTATAGCTGCAGGACCAGGTCATGGGTGTAGGTGCCGGAGGTGGAATATAGATGCACCTGAATGGCATAGATGAACTCTCCGGTGGGCATGAAACTCTGTCCTACCATATTGTAGATCCCTGCATTCTCGTGGATGTCCCAGCTGAGGGGGGTGTATGTTATGGCTGTCTGGAGTTGGTCTAGGTATGTGGGGCTCCCATGTGTCCTGAATGCCAAGTCGCTCCCCCCGCCGCCTACTGGCATCCAGGAGCCGCTCTGGTGATGCCATGCATCCCCAGAAGTATAGGGGTCGTTCGTAGAGCCGTTCATCGTGAAGGAACCGGAGCTCACATCGAGGTAGAAGAGATAGCTATCGGCCCTGTCCACGTCCAGCGGGTCCGAGAACTCGAAAACGTTCCACCCGCTCTGAGTAATATCCTTGTGGAGGGTCGTATTAGCAACGTGGTTGCCGCCGCTCGAAGGTATGTCGTCGAACAGATAGAGGGTGATGTTCTCGTCCGATGATACATCCAGACATACATCTATCTGGGATAGCGTGTCACTCATGGGTCTGAACACCTGCCCGAACATGTTGTCCACATCCAGAGTGCCGATGATGTCCCAACAATACTCCTGTATCTGGTCCGGGTAGATGGTATCTTCCACAGGACCGTTGGAGGACATGGCGGTGAAATCCTCTCCGACAGCGAACACCTCGCCGCTCCCGTTATAGCATACGCCGTTCAACCCTCCTCCGCCCGAGGGAGTTCTGTTCTCCCAATCCGGTCTCTCTACAACACGGTAGTCGCCAGATGTTATTGTCAAAGAGCGGTCCACATCTATGTAGACGAACTCCTTGCTCGTCTCATCCCAGTCCCTAGCGTCGCCGCCCGTATAGGTCACTCCAGCGTATGAGAGGCTGTATACCGGGGAGTTATAGTCCGAGCTCGCAGCCTCCACCCACGTGTCCGGTTCGTACCAGCCGGTCCGGGTTATGTCGAAGGTTATCTTATTCCCGTCGGCATAGTTCGCGGCGGTGGCATCCAGGTTCAACTTGACCCGGCCGGAGTTCGCTCCGTTCGAGAAGAAGAAGTCCGACCATGCCTCCAGATAGCCGTTTTGGGCGCCTGAGACGCTTCCCTTCACATCCCAACCGACCGGGGCGTGGCTGGAGTTGTAGGTGAGGGTCACCAGTTCCGGCACCGGGCTCTCGTCTAGAGTGCTGGTGGCGATGTTGGTCTCGGTGGTGGTGTCGGTCTCATCATAATAGTTGTAGAAGTCCATCATGGGCACGGGGGTGATCCGCAGATAGGTATCGTCCACCACGCCGCCTCCTATCGTGCTCTCATATATGTATTCGGATTGGTAGCTGTCGTTCGCCTCCCAAGAGGAACGTGTCCAGGGGTCCCATTCATTCTGGGCCGTGTCGTCGTTCGAGCTGGTGACCCGGGCAATGGCGCCGCCTCCGTTCAGGTCCTTCAGATCGCCCTCCGGGAAATAGGTGCGGAACGCCAGGTCGCTCACCATGGAATTCCATGCTCCATCGTTGTACCAGGCCTCTCCGTTCGTGTAGCTGATGGAGTTGCTGTCTCCTTTAGCCTGATAGCGGTTCGTATTGTCCGCAGTAGTGAAGAGGGAGAAGAAGTGGGTCGAACTGTCAACGGTCACGGGAGGGGAGAAAGAGAAGGTGTTCCAATCGCTGTCCTTGAAACGACTAGCCGGTAGGGTGTACTGTCCTATCTGGATACCGCCCATGGTGGGCGTGTTGTCATAGAGCGTCATGGTTATGTCGAAGGTCTGGGTGGCACCACCATCCGGTTGATGCAGGTACACCGAGATATAGGACAGGAGGTTCACGCCAGCGCTCGGCATGGAGCTCTGCCCGCAGAGCTGGCCCGAGTATACATCCCATTCCCATGGTGGGCTGTAGACGGTGCTCTCCTGGGTCTGATCCGTGTATTGGATAACATCTGAAGTGGAGAGATCGCTATCCCCATTCTGGACGGTGGAGCCGAAGGGGTATATGCCGCTGTGCCCGTACACCAGGGGACTGCCGCCGTCATCGCCGACGAACAACGCGCCGTCGTCCGTGAAGGTGACGCCATTCAATCCGTTCACCAGGTTCACCCTCTCCCACTGTGGATCGCGGTTGGGCATGTAGCTGTGGGCGCCATCGACGGCCACGAAATAGCCCATGCCGTTATCGCTGTCCCATACCCCGTCCCTCACCTCGCTTGGGACCCCATCGAGATGGTCGTAGATCACTATGTCCTCGCTGGGCACGTCCTCGGGTATGGCCGGAGGGAGGAATGCCGGTAATGTGGTCAGAATAAGCAACACCACAATGGTAACCGATAATATTCGCACATGCCTTTTCATATGTGTGCCCCCGTCTTCCTACGGACCTGATGGTTATGGTCCTTCAAGGTATATAAGAACTGTGCTGTCAGTATGTGACTAGGAGTTATACTCAACTATGTGCGATGGACATCTATGTATGTGCGATGGGCACTCATACCCTTTCTCTCCATCTAGACCCCTTCGTAACCCTCCTCCCCAATTCCCCTACGGCCACATCCCCCCATACTCCAGCCCTCACCTCGGCTTCAGTCCCCAGGCTACGTCCCGTGGTATGTTCTTCCACTTCTTCCTTTTCACATCCCTGATGACATAGGATAGGGTCCGCTCCAGGCTGTTGCTCATCTTCACATCCATAGCTTTCTTCGCCTGCAGGATGTCATCGAAGCTGTTCACCACCTTTCCTATCTCCGTATACACGTGGGCGTCGCTGCCCCCAAGGGTGGGCTTTCCAAGTTTCTCGGCGAGCCTCTTCGCCTTCGCGTTCTCCTTTATAGAGCAGCGGCCGTTGAACACCTCTACCACATCGCAATGCTCTGCCAGTGCCCGGACCGATTTGTGGCTGCGGAAGGGATGGGGAAGGATCGCGATGCCCCCCTGGGCCCGTATCTCGTCTATCACCTCCTCCCATGCTCTGCTCTTGATAGGTTCGCTTATTCTGAGGCCTATTATGTCTCCCATGTCGCTGTATACCTCTTCTCCCAGCCACACCTCTATGTCGAATTCTTTTCGATATCTCTTCGCATCCAACGACCCTCGGAGGCTGTTGTGGTCCGTTATGGAGATGAGGTCCAACCCCCGTTTCTTCGCCAGTTTGAGTATCTTCCGTGGCTCCATGAAGGAGTCGAAGGAGTATTTGGAGTGGAGGTGGAGGTCTGCTTTGTATCTGCTCAAGAGGGGGGCCTCCCGTGGGGATATCTTTTCTTCTCGTTCACCGCCACCACCAGGCCCTCCATCTTCCCAACGGCCACCTGATATAGGGTTGGCAGTGGATCGCTCATGTCCATATTGTGTTTGCATCCTCCCAGTCTGATGAATTGACGGTATGCCCTCCAACTAGGGGCTGACATCATGGATTTGAACTCGTCCGGAAAGATCCAGCGATATAATGTATCCCGGTAATGCCTCGCTTCATACGTATCCCGGTATCTCAAATTCTGGCCACGGGCCACTGCGAGGAGCAAGAGGGGGATGTTGATGCCGCTGGCGATGGTGAGGTCCAGGGAGCCCCAGAGTTTTGGGTTCACTTCCATGAGCGCATACCGTGCCCTTTTAACATCATATTTGAACTCCACCATTATGGGGCCGTGCCAGTGTAGGGCGTCCGCCAACCTTTTCCCGTCGTCGAACAACCGTTCGTCCTCGTACGATCGCGCAACGGCGCTCGGCCCGCCGGTCACCGGGAACTCCTTTATCCGTTTATGCAGGAAGAAATCTACTAGGCGGCCGTGGTCATATACGCCGTAGAAGCCGCATCCGAAGCCCTCTATGTATTCCTGGGCTATGATGGTGGTCTTGGATACTGGGGCCAGCTTCCCATACCCCCGGGTCAGTTCCTTCCTGTTCTTGCAGTAGTGTATCCCTCCCGAGGAGTCGGAGGCTTTGAGCACCACGGGGAAGGAGGATACTTTGTCCACATCTCCGTCATCATGCAGCTCTGTCGTATGGGGGATGTGTATGCCGTGCTCCCGGGCGAACTTCATCGTCCTCTCCTTGTTGTAGGCTATCTCCATACGCTCCCAATCGGGTATGGCGGCCCGGGTGTGGGCCAGTATCTTCCGTTTGATGAAGGAGGAGGAGAGGTAGCTGTTCAATCCCACAGGAAGGAAATAATCGTATTCCCCCTCTTCCAACAATCCTAAGAGTTCCTGGGCGTATCCCTCCAGGTCGTCCAGGGGTGTGGACAGAGGGATCGTTCTGTTGCGGTATATGGAGAAGTTGCATAAGCTCCGAAGAGGGCTGGAAGGAGAGGTGATGTCCAGGGTGTCTATGTCCTGGCGGGGTCCCAGTGTCCTCAGCACAGCCAACGAGTTCTTGTGCGTGGCGTCGGTGACCAGTATGCGTGCTCCTTTCCCTCCGGTCCTCGGTCTTCCGTGCTGCGTTCCACGGCCGGTATTCGCCTTCCCGCTCGTTGTTCTAGAAGCCATTCTTCTTCCACCATTCGCACAGTTCTTTCCCTGTGCACAGCCAGCCATTGTTCTTGTGGGCGTATTCCAGGGCCTTCTCATATACCTTCGCCCACTCTTTGAACTGCGGGTTGCTGAACGTGTCGTTGTGCCATAACAGCGTCACCGCCCCTCCGATAGGGGCGAGCCCGTCCATGCTCTCTTTGATCGTGTCCAGCCCCTCCTGCGGGGTCAGGCCCATGTAGCCGTATAATGTGTTGTCCATGAAGTTAAGGGGCAGCTCCAACAGTTCTATGCTCTCGCTATTCTCCACATCGAAGGGCCTATGAGGATGGGCCATCCCATTCCTGAAACCGCAGTGGTTGGCAAAACCCAGCGTCGCATCGTAGAGGAAGCCCGCATCCCTCAGGTATCGCCATGTGCTTGGGATATCGATCCGCAGGAAGTGGTTCCTGTATCCCACCACTTTCCTGCCGCAGTGCTTCTCCACCTCCTTCTTCTCCTCCCTTATCGCTTCCAACGACTCGCAGGCGTAATAGCTCCCGTGGAGCCCTATCTCGCACCCCGCGTCCAGTATTCCGGCCATGTGTTCGTCCAGCCCCTCCAGCGGATAGCCCGCCCCCGTATGGTCCCGGGGATGGGCGATGAAGAAGAAGGAGGAACTGGCATCGTATCTCCCTTCTACCTCTAGGATCTCCTGGAAGTTCATGTACGGGGAGCGCTTCTTCCTCATTCTCCAGGTGAGTTGGTGGAAGCTCCTTCCCAACTTTCCTCCCAGAACATGCCGTCCCGAGGATATGACATCCCGGACCATGGAGGGTTGGATAATGTCTATGTCGTGGGTGAGGACCACGGCGAAATCCTTACCATTAGGATACTCGGGAACGAAACCGTTCTTCGCAAGATACTCGGAGGCCACGGGGCGGCGTATATCGATACCGCCCTCTTCGCTCGCCCCCTCCATTTCCACTCCGCTTCTCCCCTCCTTTTCCTTCGTCCCCTCTCCTCTTCCTCCTCCGGCCCTATCCCCCCTCCCATCGGGCGCCACATACTCCCGCCTCCCATGCTTGTCAACGGGATATTCCTCTCCCTCCAGCGTGTACAGCTTCCACAGGCTATCATCCCGCCGGAGAAGCGCCATGGCGTTGTCCTTGGGCATGTACCGTGAAAGACGCCCAGCACTCTTAAACCCTTCCTCGGGGAGGTGTGGGGAGCGCCTTTCTCACCTGTGCTATATAGGGGATCTGCTCTCAACACGCTCATCTTCCCCCAACTCTTATCTACCCCCTTTCCTTTTTCCTAGAGGTAGAGAGGAGTTTTCATGAAGGCATATGCTGATTTCATAGAACTTGTGAAAGAATATTATGATGTTTCTTCCGTGGAGATGCTCTTGGATTGGGACCAAGAGACTTACATGCCCCCGGAGGGGGTGAAGGACCGGTCCCTGCAACTGGCAACCCTGTCCAAGGTGGCACACGAGATGCTCACCAGCGATAGGATGGCCTCCCTGATCAAAGAGTTGGGAACGGCTGCCGTGCATGACGCGCTGACCACCGAGCAGCAGGCCAATGTCCGGAGGGCGGAATGGGAATACCATCGTGCGGCAGCCATCCCATCCTCCTTCGTGAAGGAAATGGCCAAGAAGAAGTCCGAGGCATTCCACCAGTGGACCAAGTCCCGGGCCAAGTCGGATTTCGCCAGCTTCGCCCCCTATTTGTTCAAGCTCGTGGAGATGAAGAAGCAGGAGGCGGAGTACATCGGCTATGAGGATAGGCCCTATGACGCGCTGCTGGATGGATACGAACGCGGCCTAAAGGTATCCAAGCTGGAGCCGTTGTTCTCAGAACTCGCCAACGGTCTATCCAGTATGGTTGGCAGGATAAGGGACTCGGGGACGGAGCCGGACACGTCCTTCATCACCTGTGGATATCCTATCGAAGATCAGAAGAAGTTCTGCCGACGCCTCACCGACTTCATTTCCTTCAACTATGAGCGCGGGAGGATGGACGAAGCACCGCATCCCTTCACAGCGGGAACACTGCACGATACCAGGATAACGGTACGCTATTATCCCGAAGACCCCCGTCCAGCATTCTTCTCCGCCCTCCACGAGGGCGGGCATGCGTTGTACGAACAGGGTTTCATAGAAGAGCACTACGGTACGCCCATGGGCCAGGCCGTATCCCTGGGGATACACGAATCCCAATCCCGGCTGGTGGAGAACATCATAGGAAGGAGCCTGCCGTTCTGGAAGCATTGGTACCCTGCTCTGGCCGATACCTTCCCGAAACAACTGGAAGGAAGGAGCGTGGAGGAGTGGTACGCCGCGGTGAACGACGTGCGTCCATCGTTGATCCGTGTGGAGTCCGACGAGGTCACCTATAACCTCCACATAATCATAAGGTTCGAACTGGAAGATGCCATATTCTCGGGCAAACTAGACCCCAAGGACGCTCCACAGGCATGGGACGAGCACATGGAGAAATATCTGGGGGTCAAAGTACCGGACAGCGCCAACGGCATATTGCAGGACATACACTGGAGCCAGGCCTACTTTGGCTACTTCCCCACCTATACCCTGGGGAACCTCTACTCCGCCCAGTTCTACGACACCATGAAGAAGGACATGCCGGATATGGACCAGCAACTGGAAAGGGGAGAGTTCGCCCCCACCCTCCAATGGCTGCGCGACAACATACACAAGAAGGGCGGCATGTATGAAGCGGAGGAGTTGGTGGAAGAGGTTACGGGAGAGCCCCCGTCCCACGAGCCCTTCATGGCCTATCTGGAGAACAAGTTCGGCGGATTATACGGGATATAGGCTAGTGCACCCCCATGCCTATGCCAGCAGGGCATAAGAGCTCAAGATAGGCATACATGTATGCCCCAATTCTTGTAACGTATCAGAGCATAGTAGTTTTGAGGGATACGAGAATGCATGATACCGATAGAAAGATAATCGTAGTGAAGGTCATTGTAGCCACATTGTTCCTATTGCTTGTCCTCCCGTCCATGGGAGCCAATGCCGCTCCGGGGAAGAGGTTGGACGGCACAAAGGAGAGGGGGATGGACGTGATGGTGGAGGAGGAGAAGGAGGAGGGAATGGGCGTGTTGGTAGGAGAGCATGGGGAGGGAATAGATGTAGTTGTGGCAGGGGAGAAGGAGACCCCGATCGTCACCCATGAGATCAGAAAAGACCCTCGGATGTCGCCTGACCCCAACCCTCCACCGCCCTCCTATCCGGTCTATGGCCATGTCACCACCTCCTTCGACCTGCCTGTGGCGGACACCAACACGAGCCTCCGCCTGTATGACCCCACTGGCGTGGAGCTGTCCCAGTCCATGTACACGGACACCGATGCTAACGGGAGCTTCAACTTCAACCTGGCCAACGCCCTCGACGAGGCTGGGAATTGGTTCGGCTACGATGTGGGGTACAATATCAACCTCAGCTTCGAAGGCGGAGCGAATGGGGCGCTGGAAGACAACACCACCCTGGTGGATGGGAACCCCCCGCAGGATCTGGGCCAATTTCACCTGGAAGGCGGAAGCGTAGGCCCTGTACAGAACGCGGACACAGGCGAATATTTCGACACTATACAGGCCGCCATAGATGACGCGGACACAGTGAATGGGCATACCATAACCGTGGCGGCGGGAACGTACTACGAGAATGTGGTGGTGGATAAGGGCCTGACGATGGTGGGGGCGGATAGGGAAACGGCTATTATCGATGGAATGGGCGGCTGTCCCATGGGCCTCACCGTGGGAGGTGTGACGATATCTGGCTTCACGGTCCAGAATGGGAATAACGATGCCGGTTGCAACAGCATCTTCTTGAACAACTGTGGCGACGCCCGGATATTTGATAACATGATAAGGGATGGATATTATGGGATACGGGCGCACGTGGACTCGGATAACAATAACATCTTTGACAACATCATATGCAACAACGCCGAATCTGGAATATTTGTAGAGAGTGGTGACAACAACGAGATATACAATAACGAGATATATGGCAATGGCGGGCTTGGAGTGTTCTTCACATCCAACTCGATAGGCAACAAGGTCTGGGGAAATGACATACACCATAACACCGTGGGAGGCGTGGACTTCTATACCGGTTGCAATGGCAATGAGGTGTTCGACAATGAGATACACGATAACCAAGGCCGGGGGATCAGCCTAAGGACACCGAATTATATCTTCATCCACGATAACAACATCCACAACAACTCAGACTATGGAGTATATATTTATTCGTCAGATGACAATACTATTATCAATAATTCAATTCGCAACAGCCCGATCGGGGTGTACCTGCAATCCGGTAGTAATAACCTCATTTACCATAATAACTTTTATCAGAACATTATCCAAGCAGACGCCGCTTCAAATTCTATGTGGGACGACGGCTACCCCTCCGGCGGCAACTACTGGAGCGACTGGACCACCCCCGACACCATGGGCGGCCCCAACCAGGACCAACCGGGCGCGGACGGCGTGGTGGACAACCCATACGCGATCGATGGCGGAAGCAACCAGGACCACTATCCTTTCACCACGCCAGATGGTTGGCTTGGCATGACCCTTGAACCTAATATCTGGACCTCCCCCTCCTCATTCGACATAGTGGCCACCACGGGAGAAAAGGCCTATGACGATCTCACCATAGGCAACAGTGGGACCGAGGATATGAATTGGGATATAGCATACCAGATGCCTCCTGTGGCTCCTCTCTCCATCTGGGCTTTGGATGAGACAACGGGCACCATTGCCCATGATTCAATAGGCCCGCATGATGGAACGATATACGGGGCCACTATAGGTTACACAGGGCCTGAGGGGACCTGTTTCTATTTCGATGGTAGCGATGATCATGTGGCTGTGCCAGATCATGATGACCTGGACTTTGATGCTGGGGAGGATTTCAGCGTGTATGCGTGGATAAAGACCTCTACCAAGGATTATGGGCGAATTGTGGAGAAGCGGGACATGGGACCAGAGGAAGATTGTTTTGGGTATGGCATGACCCTAGGTGAGGATGGGCATCTCCAGGTATGGGTTGTACAAACTGGTTTTATCTGTGCAAGCGTGTGGGGAACCCAGGACCTAGCGGATGGATAATGACATCATGTAAGCATGTCCAGGGAAAGAGAGAATTACAAGCAAGAGATATCTTACCCAACTGCTACACATATCAAGTATTGCTACTCCTGGAGCGTTACTAGGAGGCAAGACCTCTGAATAATATTTGGTAAGTGCAGCAATAGCTTGATCGTCAATATGTG
>DAOVJP010000351.1 GCA_030673205.1 Thermoplasmata archaeon | reverse complement strand
TTCGGCCACCTCTCTCTGTGTTACGCCCGGATCCCTGGAGACTACGGAGAACACCGCCTTCAACCCTCTCTTGGAAAAGAGAATAGCCAGGCCCATGTCCTCATGGGAGATGAATCCTGTTGGATAGTATGATTTTCCAGTGCATCCGATGAATTCCTTCTCTTCCAACTTTGTCAGGTGCCATGCGGCTGTTTTTCCAGATATGCCCACGGCCTCCGCTATCACTCTCTGCCTGGACATCGGCCGATACGTGAGAAAGACGTATATCCGCTCCCGGCTTCGGTTGCCGATGAAGGAGCGCTTTGCTTTCCCCGGCCCCTCCTCTCCTTTGAGGGCGCTTTCCATGGCCTTACCGAGCTTTTTCGCAGTTCTAACTGACAATCTTCCTCCCCTCTTCGTTCTCTTTATGTGCTGCCATCCACAGTGTCTTCTGATCTATGCTCTTTCTGATCTATGTTCTAATGTGAGTTCATCTCTCATATTCCGCGATTATTATGTCCACCATCTCGTCGGGGGAGATATCCTTGAAATCCCGGTCCGTCAGCTCGTCCAACGCTTTCAATATTCTCTTGTACACCCGGGGAGGCAGGACACGGGCTCTGTCCTTGAGCAATCTCTTTATCTCCTCCGGGGCCGTAGTTTCCGCAGATGTTTTGAAATCGCCCCTCTCCACGACCATGCCCAGACCTTTCATGATGTGATAGGGGTGGTATAGTTCGCTGTGTCTGCTGCTTCTGCATTTGGCTATCTTCAGCTTCCTGGATGGCGTATCTTCCGCGGCTCTGTGCCGCAGATGGATCACGCCATCGGCCAGATACATGGGAATGACCACCTCGGAGCCAGACAGGTCCCCCCGGGGATTGTGCTCCTCCAACGTGCACACCACCGTGCCCACCCGGCGGGTCTGTTTGAACAGGAACGAGAGGAGGTCACGCTGTTCGTAACGGTCCTGGACAGACCATATGACGGGTGTGAGGGGATCGACGACTATGCGTGCGTTCGCCTCCTTCCACTGGTCCACGAAGGCCGGTAACTCCTCCCTTATGAAGCGGGAGAAGTCCTTGCCAGAGGCGTCGATGAATACCAAGAGTTCCTGATCTATGTAGTCCAGGATCTCCGTCCACCCCATCTCCACCGCCTCCTTGACTATCTGCTCCTTGTTCTCATCCAACGAGATGAAGATAGCCTCCTGGCCATCCTCCAATCCCCTGCGGATGAACTGTGTGGCGAAGGTGGTCTTACCCGCCCCCGCCGAGCCTATGACCACATTCGTCGAGCCCTGATTGATCCCTCCTGCCATGAGCGGATTGAGTCCATAGACCCCGCTGGGTATCTTTTTCATACAGTAATGGAGTATATTGGCGAATTATAAAAGGATTGTGGGCGCGAATACGAATAAGCAGCACCTAAGATAGCTTCAGCTTGATGTTGCAGACCTCACCAGGCTTCAGGTCGGGATATGTCTCATCGAAATGCCGCCCTGTCTCTTGCAGGAGGCCGCGAACGATCCCGGGAAGGGGGCAAGCGGTTGCTGGCAGAGGGTACTTGCCGATCTTCTTCGGACATATATTGCAATCCTTTATCTCGTACACCTTAGCTTTGGTGGTGGTCTTGGTTCTGTATTGGCCAGCAACATCCAGCTCCTTGAGGGCTATGTCCAGGATCTCATCGGTTTCCATGTTGTCCTTTATCATTCCTCTATAGACCAGCTCTTTGCCCAGCTGTCTGCCAACCTCGTTGGCTATGTTATTGGCCATCCTCTGGGAATCCGCGCCATATTCCTTTCCGACCGCGCCCATAACTCCTATCAAAACTCTGTGACACATTTCCATACGGATCATGTTGTGCAACGTAACATTTTCATATAAGTGTTGTCCCGAATTTCCACAACCCAGGGACTTTTTCCATTTCAGGGCTCCCCCTTAAATATCTCTCTTCCCTCCTCGCCTATGTGAAAAGCGAAAAGGCACCCATCAGCGGCCCCCCTGCCACCAGGGGCGTGGCCCTCCTCAAGGGAGATCCGAAGAAGGCGCTCATCAAGCTCGCTCTGCCCATGATAGTGGCCATGTCAGTGCACACCATCTACAATCTGGTCGACGCCATCTGGGTCTCCGGGCTGGGGCCGG
>DAOVJP010000411.1 GCA_030673205.1 Thermoplasmata archaeon | reverse complement strand
GAGAAGAAGGCTGAACCATAGACCACCAGGGGGAGAGGACCAATGGCGTTCCAACCGCCCCTTTCCACGCTTTTGTGTCTCCGCAACGAGGACCGTGCCTTCCTGCGCTCCCTTCTCAGCCAACCCCAAGAGCGCCTGGTTGGTGGAGTCCACCGACTCACGATAAAGATATGGTCTGGTCGAAAACAGGGTAGCATGTTGCCCTAGAACGTTCTCTTGTCTCAACTCGCTCATCTGTACTCCAGAGGCTTCTTTGCAGGCCGAGAGACCACCGTGATATATTTTGCTTTTTCTTGGCCTGGGTTCCGTGCACCGTGAGGTGTCTCGCTCTTGTGCCAAAGCCATTCACCCGATCCCAAGACATATTTCTCTTCTCCGACCGTGAACTCGACCTGGCCTTCAAGGACGTACTTGAACTCCTCTCCTTTATGGGACTTATTTCCCTCCAGCGCCTTGCCGGGCTCCATCTCGACAACAACGCATCTCATACCGGATGTGTTGGCGAGGAGCCTGAAGATCTTCCCATCAACTTTCTTCTCGCCGAGGTGTACGGTCTCCTTGCTGCTTCGGGATATCTCTCTTGTCATTCTCCTTTCCTCCTGGGGGATAATAGGCGGGGGAGTAGATATGCCTTTTGCAGATGTGTGGGCCTAAGAACAATTGCCTTTTACTGGTTTTGAGATGCCGCGTTTATCACGGCCCCCACGGCGGCCATGGCCGCAGCATTCTTCGGTCCCGAGCCCTGGGCCTTCTGCTCATTCACATACGCCACGACCTTCTCCATTAGATTATACCGGGGTATGAAACTGGTGGCGTAGTTTCCCTCGATGAATGCGGGCTCTTCCAGTGCCACTTCGTGGAATGGTATGTTATGCCTTACTCCGCTTATCTGGAACTCCCAGAGGGCGCGTTTGCCCCTGGCAAAGGCCTTTTTCCTATTCGTGTCCCACACTATGAGCTTGGCTATCATCGAATCATAGAACGGTGGGATGGTGAAGCCTTGGTATACGCCGCTGTCCACGCGAATGCCCGGTCCGGATGGCTCGGCATACCGCACTATCTTTCCTGGAGCAGGGGCGAAGCCGTTCAACGGGTCCTCCGCATTTATCCTGAACTCTATAGCATGTCCCTTGGCCACAATATCCTCCTGGCCATATAATAGGTCCAGACCGCTGGCGACACGCAACTGCTCTCTGGCCAGGTCTATACCTGTTATAGCCTCTGTAATGGGATGCTCCACTTGCAGACGGGTGTTCATCTCCAGGAAATAATATTCGCCGTCCTTGAACATGAACTCGCAGGTGCCCGCATTGTAGTATCCAGCGGTCTTGGCGGCTAGCACAGCCTGAGCTCCTATCTCCGCTCGCAACTCTTCATCCAGTGCGCAGGAGGGCGTCTCTTCGATGAGCTTTTGATGGCGCCGTTGCACAGAGCACTCGCGCTCATTGACATGAATGATATGGCCCTTCTTGTCCCCAATGACCTGGAACTCTATATGTCGGGGGTCGTCTATGTACTTCTCTATGAACACGGCATCGTCGCCAAAACTGTTCTTTGCCAACCTTCGGACGCTTTCCAGGGTGGACTCCATCGTCGCCTCGTCCTCCACCATCTGGATGCCTATTCCACCGCCACCGGCGCTGGCTTTGAGCATTACGGGGTAG
>DAOVJP010000481.1 GCA_030673205.1 Thermoplasmata archaeon | reverse complement strand
ATCCTCCGCGCCCGATACACAGGCCTTCCCCATGCCTCTAGCCACAACCGCCGCGTGGCTCGTTTTGCCTCCTCTGCTGGTGAGTATCCCTTCCGAAGCGAAGAAGCCGTGTATGTCCTCTGGTTTTGTCTCCTCTCGCACCAATATGACCGCTATACCCTTCTGCTTTTGTGCTACCGCTTCATCGGCGTCGAACACCACAGCCCCGGAAGCTACTCCAGGTGATGCAGGGAGACCGGTGGCTACAGGAGGAGTGTCCACGCTCGGGTCCAGTTGTTTGTGGAGCATTCGCTCTATGTCGTTGGGGAACACGCGCAAAAGCGCCTCGTCCTTGTCCAATATCCCCTCTTTCACCATCTCCACCGAAGTTCGTACCCTAGCCTGGGGGTTCATCTTCCCGTTCCGTGTCTGGAGGATATACAACTTTCCATCCTCGACCGTGAATTCCAGGTCCTGGACCTCTTTGTAATATCCTTCAAGGCGATGCCGAATGGCCTTCAGCTCCTCATATACCTCTGGCATCTCCTCCCCCAACTCCTTGAGCAGCTTAGGGGTGCGTATGCCAGCCACCACATCCTCGCCCTGGGCGTTGAGCAGATACTCGCCGAAGAACCGGTTCTCGCCGTTGGCCGGGTCCCGGGTGAATGCTACGCCGGTCGCCGATCCCGGCCCCATGTTGCCGAAGACCATTGCCTGGACGTTGGTGGCAGTGCCGTTCGCTATCTCCGTTCCTATACGGAATTCCTGACGATAGTCCACGCAGCGCTTCCCTTCCCATGAGGAGAAGACGCCTTCTATGGCCATCTCCAACTGCTCATAGGGATCATCAGGCAGCGGAGCCCCTGTCTCCTTCTCCACTATCCCTTTGTAGGTTCCTACGAGGGCCTTCAGGTCGGCGGTGTCCAGCTCGGTATCCAGTTTTATTCCTTTCTCTTCTTTGGCCTTCTCCATCGCCCCGTCGAACAACGAGTCATCAACACCAAGTGTGATCTTGGAGAACAGTGATATGAATCGCCTGTAGGTATCATACGCGAAACGCTCGTTGCCGGTCTTCTTGGCCAGCCCCTCGACGGT
>DAOVJP010000263.1 GCA_030673205.1 Thermoplasmata archaeon | reverse complement strand
GGAGAACATCAATAGCCTTGGAATAGTCGCCAGCAGCAGGGCGGTTTCGTATCTCCAGATAGCAGGATAGGGCTTCCAGATTGCTGTCCCGTCGTCCATCCTCCGTTGGCATCGTGCGGTGAACGTATGGAAGCCTAATTAATCTTTCTCCCCGAAGAAGGAGGACACCCGGGAAATGAGCGCGTCGGAGCCTGTGAACTCTTCCCATGTGTGGAAGAGGTTGGCCAGCCTTCGCCCCCTGTGGTCTAGAAAGATCACGACACCCCTGTCATTCTCCGTCCGTATCAGCCGCCCTATGGCCTGGAGGGTCTTTCTCTCCATGGGAGCGTTGACAGCGTATTCCCATCCTCTGTCGAACATCCTGTCATAATGCCGTATGAGAGTCTGTTGCCGCGCAGAGGGCTTTGGATATGGCATCCCGGCTATTGCCACCACCTCCAAAACATCCCCTGGGAGATCTATGCCTTCGCTGAGCCTGCCACCCATGACGGAGAGGAACACCCCCCCTTCCTTCCTGAACCTGGCCAGGTCTTCCATGAGCGCCCTCTGCTCCTTTTTCCTGTCCTCCACGAAAAGCATCGGCCCATGCACGTCTTGGAAGGCCCCGGTCTCCAAACATTCGTTCAGAAGGGCAAAGCTTGGAAAGAAGACCAAGGTGTTCTTCCCGGTGGTTCCCAGGGCCTCCAGGTATCTCTCCATCCTCTGTCTGTTCTCTTCGTTCCCCCTCCATTCCTCATACCGGGTGGTAACGTCCTCCGCGCAGAGGACCACCCTGTTCTCGGGGGGAAAGGGGCTGGGAGATATGTGGAGCATGCCCCCCTCCAGTCCCAGGGAATCCCTGTACTCTTCCAAGGGTCGGAGGGTTCCGGACATATGGAGGGACCACGCGGCATTGCTCAATTCCCCCGTGGCCCTAGTGGGGTCCAGACAATAGGCCTCTATAGATACAGGAGAGGAAAGGGCGAGATGGACATAATTCTCCTCGCTGACCGCATTCCACTCCTCCATGAAGAGAGCCAGGGAATGGGCGAATGAACGGGGGAGCTTTCCTCGGTTGAGCCGTTCCTGCCGCATCTGTTCTCCCATAGCCAACAGCCCTCTCACGGCCGTTTCCAACTTGTTCGATGTTGTGCCGAGATATGATAGGAGCCGGACCGAGAACTCCACGGCGGGGAGAAGGGCATCATCCTGTTCCTGGCAGTATTCTTCTGCTATCCCGGATATTGCAGAGCCTATGGCCTCACAGAGTTCGGATGCCTTTATTCCAGGCGCCACTTCCGGATCTCCCTTCTTCTTCACCTCGGCAATAGCCCTCTCCACGGTGAAGAGCCCCATCTTGGGGGACATAAGGTCCCTGGCATATTCCGGGAGGTTGTGAGCTTCGTCCACCACCACAATGAGATCGGGGATGGAGCATCGCATGGACTCCAAGATGGCTCGGCGAACCCCTATGTTGAAGAAATAGACGTATGGAGCGGAGACCACCAACGCCTCCGACATGAACTCCTTGGACGCCTCGTAGGGACAAACACCCATGGGAATGAGACGCTCCGCGACCGCTTCCGGAGTTGGAACCTTTTCACTCATCCATCGGAACACTTCCCCTCTGTCCATGTCCCTGAAACCCTTATAATATGGGCATCCACCGGGCTTATTCTCCAATGCCAGGCGTTTCTTCCTGCCACAGACCTTCGACAGCTCCTCTGGGGTCCCGCCTTGGAGGTCGGTGTCCACCTTGATCAGGGGGCAGGAGCGCTGACGTCCCTGGATGCCGCAGGCCGTGACCTTTTTTTCCGTCCCTCCAAACTCCTTTATGGCTCTAGCCTCCCGCATCACCTGCGTCTGCTGGCTGTTCGTCCTGGTAAGATAGAGCACCCTCTTATCCATGGCCAATGCGAGAGATATGGTGGACGAGAGGGCGCATACGGTCTTCCCAACTCCCGTGGGGCCTTCTAAAACGAATGGCACCTTCTTCTCTTGCGAAATGGCGAAAGCGTCGAGAAGCTCAAGCTGGTCCGGCCTTGGCTCGTATGGGAATAATGTTCTTACCCCGGTCATTGCCAGGATAAGAGGGGAGGGGGAGAAAGGGATTGCGGTCCTTCCTATTCTTCGCGGCCGAACCACATATCATCCGTTATCTCATCGTACACGGAGTCATCGCCAAAGGAAGCATCCTTCTGCCGTTGTTTCTCCGCCAACTCGACGATGCGTTCCTTCTTGAAAAGCCAATAGTGTATGCGCCACTCCCTGCCGTCGTAGAGGGTGGTCTCCTCCCGTTCGGTGGTGAGTATGCCTGAATCCTCCAACATGTAGAACGCGTCGCGGTCATCGGGCTCCAGCATGTTGTCTATGATCCTCTCGTTGTAACCGAAGAAGTTCATCACGTGGTGGGCCATCTCCCTGGCCTCCGTCTCTTTCATGCCCCTCCGGTCTATGCTGTTCTTTATAGCCTGGGTGAGGTCATCCACCGTCAAGATGCCTTCATCTTTCTTCTTGATCTTCAGAATGCTGACCATGATATTAGCCTCCGGACATATTCGCTTTCTGTAGATGTAGATAGTTGTAACAGTCCCTATTTAAAGGTTGTTACTTCAGGTTCTGTTGCGTTGTCGTGACTTTTTTTCTAATTTCTCTTATCCTTGCCTTCTGCCTGCTCTATTCTCTACCTCTCCCTTCTCTATCTCCACCAGCTCCTATTGGATGGTATAAAGGGCCAAAACGTAGAGAACGATTATATACCTTCCATCAGTTTTCGCAGGGATGTTCACGGAGCCACTTCTGGACCTGTTCTCTCCCTTCGGACCCCTGGGTTTCCTTATCCTGGTGGGGTTGGTGGCCTTCCTTGACGCCATGACCTTCCCCATGCTGCCGGAGATGTTCATGATAATAGCATATCTCTCCTATCCCGAG
>DAOVJP010000131.1 GCA_030673205.1 Thermoplasmata archaeon | reverse complement strand
GGCATACCCTGCCCCGGACCCATAGTCAAACTCTCCAAAGCGATGAAAACAATGCAGGACGGCCAGATCCTGAAGATCACAGCATCGGACGTCGGCTTCTCCAAAGATGTACCGGGCTGGTGCACGAAAACAGGGAACCAGCTGATGGACCTAAGTTCTGAGAATGGCATATACACTGTCATAATCCGCAAGGGTGGTCAGTAGGCCTTTTGCTGCGCCTGATCCTTTCGGGCGAGCAACACATCCATCACATTGGATGCCAGCCACAGCAGCAACAACAAACACATGCTGAGCATGACTGCCAGTGTCCAGGTGACACGAGGGGAGGCCATCGCCCCGAATATCTCGACATAGAGAGCGATAGGTATGAAGAAGAACGCGTACATCATGATCCAATAACGGAGTGGGTTCCGGCCAAGGTATTCCATTTCTTCCAGCCCTCTGGCTTTGAACAATCTCCTAACTGCTGCAAAGACTACGAAACTGCATAGGATCGAGAACATCATGAATGATGGAGATGCGGTCATCTTGTCCATGGGAACAAGGACCCAGGAGAATAGGAACAATGCCAACATGGATGCGATCACGATGTGGTTCCTCTTGGTCCATAGGCCATTGGACAATGTCTCTCTTCCTATCAGAAGACCAGTGAGCATAACAGGAAGATAGAATGGTGCTGCCGGATAGCCACCCAGATAATGGCCGTCAAAGATATCCGATCCCCTCTCTCCTGCCCAACCGGGCTGTATGAACGCCAGATAGGATAGGTCTATCAGCAGGATCACACAAAGCAATAGTCTCCAGTCCAGCTTGGATAGCACAACACAGGCAAGGAATAGCAGAGCGCTGAGCATCACCTCGTCCATCTCCAGGAACCCGCTGGCAGAGATGGGGGAGAGGAGAAAGCCTATCGCTGCCAGCCTACCGAACCTGCCCACCACCTCCCGGGGGTGGGTGCTCTTATCTCTTTTGTCAATGTAGTATGCCAACGACAGGCCGCTGGCGAACAGGAACATCGGCAGGACGAGATCGCCGATATGAAAATATCCACTTGAGTTATGCCGCAATATATCCGGGATATCGCTGCTGAGCTTGAGAGTGACCGTGAAGAAGACCATGCTCACTATCGCGATCCCCCTGAACACATCTATCGACCGGTCTCTCATGATCTTGGAACCGAGAGCCTCTACTTAAAATTCTGTATTTTGCCTACTGGTGCTCCGACTCGGGTTCCGCCATACCCGGACCTCAGATACCCACCGGATGTTAGCAAGGAAAGAGGTGTCTTCACAGTACTTTCATTGAGATACTGGCAGAATCATATACGTACATCTCATTGAGAGATCGGCAAA
Organism: Thermoplasmata archaeon; assembly: GCA_030673205.1. Lineage (GTDB taxonomy): Archaea > Thermoplasmatota > Thermoplasmata > JAGHBH01 > JAGHBH01 > DAOVJP01. Next base: position 3,743 of record DAOVJP010000131.1, on the reverse strand, counting down.
CCGTATATGTATATCTCATTGAGAGACTGGCAAACCGTATGTGTATATCCTACCCACTTTCGATTTGTTTTTATAGACAATCATCTTTGGTATGTTCGGTGTGATGGAAAGGAACCTCCATATCCATTATCCTGATGCTCCCCCGATGCACTTGCATCGGGATGAGCTGCCCAATGAACCGGTGAGATACATGAACAAGAAGATAATGAGCAAAGATAACTGGCTGTCCTTCGTGGATCGTTTGATCTCCGACGACAGACGGGAAGTTGTAGGCGTTCAGTCCAAAGGAGAGAAGTTTGTCTTTGACCCTCTGGATAACGCAAAGGACCTGAAACTGGATCACGATGTGACCATTCTACCTCCGAAGAAGTATCTTCTGCCCACCTGCGAGGAACTCATGAGATTTTCCCTGTCCGACGGGTTCGAGATGGAGTCGTGTTCCAAGGCGGTACCTCGGATCATCATCGGGATGCATCCCTACGACCTCATAGCTATCCAGCAGATGGACCAGGTGTATCTGGGAAAGAACCCGGACGAGAACTACAAGAACAGGAGGGAGAACACGCTCATCATCGCCTCCGACATACTGACGGTCTCCGACCGCTCCTTCGCTGCCAGCATGGGAACCTGCACCGTGTCCGATGGTTTCGACCTCCTGGTCACGGACCTGGGAGACGCGGTTGTGGTGGAGGAGGGCTCCCCTGCGGGAACCGAGCTCCTCTCCAAATACACCTCTGCCCAGGATGCAGGGGAAGGGGACGTGGCCAAGGTGACCCAATTGCGCCAGAAGAAACAGGTCGAGTATAAGGTCGCGGTGGACGTGGACAAGAAGGAATGGGCTGGTCTCCTGGAACAGAACTACGAACACACCGTATGGAAGGAGAGGTCCGAGAAATGTCTGGAATGCGGCTCCTGCACCCTCGTATGCCCCACATGTTTCTGTTATGATGTGGAGGACACCGCTTCCATCGGTCTGAAGGATGGCGTCCGGACCAGGACATGGGATGGCTGTCTACTCCGCGATTTCACCCTCATAGGGAGCGGAGAGGTGTTCCGTGAGAGTAAAGAGGATCGTTATCGTCACAGATACTACCGCAAGGGCAAGTATCTTCCCGAGAGATACGGTTTCGTGGCATGTGTGGGATGCGGCCGATGCGCTACCCAGTGTCTTCCGGACATAGCAGACCCTGCAGACATATTCAACACCCTCCACGGATCCAATATGAGAGGGGAGCCGAAGATCCTCGCCATCCCTAAGGTGGAGGAGCCAGATATGGCCGAGCCACTTCTGACGCCTCGGCCAGCAACCATAAAACGCGTGGAGAAGATGGCTGCCGAGACCTTCTTCGAGATAGAACTGGATGACGGACAGCCCCTGGGACATGTACCGGGGCAATTCGTAGAGGTCTCCGTGTTCGGTTATGGAGAGGCACCCATATCCATCTCCTCTCCCCCGGGCGGCAACACCTTCGAACTTGTGGTCAGAACGGTTGGCGATGTCACTTCCAAACTCTCTACTTTGAAGTCGGGAGACAAGATAGGCATACGCGGCCCCCTTGGGAACGGGTTCGACGTGGAAGGATTGAAGGGAAAGAACCTATTGTTCATCGCCGGGGGCCTTGGCATAGTTCCCATGCGTTCCCTGATAAACCATGTGCTGAACAAACGGGAAGATTTCGGCGAAGTCACCATATTATATGGGGCCAAGCACCCCAAGGAGTTCCTGTTCGAGGACGAGATATTCCGGTGGCACGAGAGAAAGGACATAGTCCACAAATTCACAGTCGACCAGTGTACGGGCGATGTGTGCTGGGAAGGGAACATAGGCGTCATCACTACCCTCATACCCAAGGTCCAGTTCGATCCGAAGGACACAACGGCCGTGGTCATCGGCCCCCCCATCATGTACAAATTCGTCATCCGCGACCTGAAGGGTCTGGGAATGCCCGATGAGAATATCTTGATGTCCCTGGAGAGACGAATGAAGTGCGGCGTGGGCAAATGCGGCCACTGCCAGATAAACGGTATATATGTCTGTAAGGAAGGGCCGGTGTTCAACTATGCGGAGATAAAGGGATATCCGGAGGCCCTTTGAGGAGGTGAAAAAAAATGAAACCAAGAGTAGCATTCTTTGATTTTGCCAGTTGTGAAGGCTGCCAACTCCAGGTGGTAAACCTGGAAGAGAGCATCCTGGACCTGATAAGCGTCGTGGATGTCGTATCCTTTCGGGAGGCCATGAAAGAGCACAGTGACGAGTATGACGTGGCCTTCATCGAGGGCTCCATAACACGCCCCATAGATGAGGAACGGCTCAAGAAGATCCGCGGCAATGCCAAACTGCTCGTTGCCCTGGGCGCCTGCGCCTGCATCGGCGGCGTACAGGGGATGTCGAACGAGTGGAGCCCCGAGGAGAATAAGAAAGAGGTCTACGGGGACCTACCGGGCTATGAGCATACGGGAGACGACAACCCATTCTTCGAGAAACCCATTCATAAAGCGGTGAACGAGGTGGTCAAGGTGGACGCCTACATACCTGGCTGTCCCATCGACCGCAACGAGTTCGCCAAGATCGCCACCGCAGTGCTCATGGGGAAGACACCAAAGCTGCCCAACTATCCTGTTTGTGTCGAGTGCAAGAAGAACGAGAACATCTGTGTGTTCGAGTTGGGCGAGTTCTGCCTCGGCCCTGTGACCAGGGCTGGATGCAATGCCATCTGCCCCCAATACAAGAGCGGTTGCGAGGGATGTCGCGGATTCCTTGACGATCCCCAGACCAATGCTCACAAAGAGGTGCTGGAGAAGTACGATGTGAGCGTCGAGGAGATGTTGAAGAGATATAATATGTTCAACTTCCGGAAGGAGGGATATTAGATGACACAAGAACTAGACATACACGTGGAGCATGTGACCAGGGTTGAGGGTCACGGCAACATAATATTGAACGCCAAGGACGGCAAGATAGAGAAGATACAGTGGCAGGTCTCCGAGGCCCCCCGATTCTTCGAGTCCTTCGTCCGCGGAAAACCATATCACATGCTCTCACACACCACATCTAGGATATGCGGCATCTGTTCCATAGGACACGCCCTGGCCTCTCTGAAGGCCACCGAGGCCGCCATGGGCGTGGAGATATCGGAGCAGACCGCGCTGTTGCGAAGATTGGCGACACACGCGGAAAATCTGCAGAGCCACATATTGCATGTGGGATATCTCGTGGCCCCCGACCTGTTCGGAGTGGGAAGCGTGTTCCCTCTTGCCAAGACACACACGGACGTTGTGTTGAAGATCGTAGGCCAGCACCGACTTGCCAATGAGATGTCCGACCTCATCTGCGGGAGGACCGTCCATCCCATAACATTGGCTGTGGGTGGTTTCACCGCCATACCGACCGAGAAACAGCTGAAGGCGCTGAGACAGAAGCTCGTGGATGCTGTGGAGCCCACCAAAGAGATAGCCGGTGTCGTGCTGGCCAATGCAGGTGGCCTCCCGAATTTCACCCGTGAGACCGAGTACATAGGCTTGGTGTCGGATACTGAATATGCATTGTACGACGGCGTCATAGGGTCCACCGATACTGGCCGCCATCCTGTGGAGGACTATCTCTCCATAACCAACGAATATATAGTTCCCCAGTCCACGGCCAAACACACGAAGCACGCCCGTGATTCCTACATGGTGGGCGCCCTTGCCCGATTCAACCTGAATTACGAGAAACTGCATCCGCTGGCCAAGGAGGTTGCGGG
>DAOVJP010000122.1 GCA_030673205.1 Thermoplasmata archaeon | reverse complement strand
CTAGTGTCGTGACAGGCAAGTTATGTTACATAGTACTTTGATAATTTTTCATCAGCTTTCAGCTTTGTGAATCTCCAATCGATCTTCGCTTTCTGTTGGTTTCGTTTTCTCTCCCAAGCCATGACCTCTTGTCGCAGTGTCTCTTTTTCTGATACTCGTCTCCTTGTGCATTCTGTGTCCATCACACCGATCTCGATTTCAGCAACATTCAGCCAGCTCGCGTGTTTTGGAGTGTAGTGAAATTCAATCTTGCTGAGAATGCGTTCTGCTTCTTCTGGGCCGTACATCTCATAGAATGCTGTCTTATTGTGTGTGTTCAGATTATCCATCACCAGTTGAAGGCAATCAGCATCTGGATATACTCTGTCAACCAGATGTCGGATGAATTTGGCGAAATCTCTTTTGGTTCTTCGAGATGTTACCCTGGTTGTGCGTTTTCCTGCTTTGAATTCAACTGCCATGAAGATGTTGGCAGTTCCATGCCGCACATATTCGTAATCAGATTTTTCACGATGGCTAGGGGTTATAGGAATCGTCTTTCTACTCTCAGCAAGAAGCTGTTTCGGTTTCTCGTCAACTCCGATTACTGGATATCGTGAGTCATATGGTTTTTCGTACAGGTCAAGAACATCGTACATCCGTTCTCGAAACTCCTGGTTTATCTCTGATATGCACCACATCCGTTTCAACCAAGGTCGTGTCCTGCTTTTTTTAAAACCAACCGAACAGTCTCTCGATTGAGAGTCTTGAAACCTTTCCGCCGTTTCATCCTATCAGTCAACAACCGAATGGTCCATCGATTACGACCTTTAGGCGGACCTGTACAGGCCATCGCAATAATCTCAGCTTCTTGTTTAGGTGTGTATTTCTTGGGCTGACCAGATCGAGGTTTATCATCTAACACAGAACTAATACCTTCAGTCACATATCTTTTCTTGACCCTCCACACACACTGACGATGGGCTCCAGTCATCTTCGTGATATCATCATTATCATACCCTTCATCCGCAAAAAGAAGAACCTTTGCTCTGTTTATAGCCCTCGCCTTTTTTGTGCCCACCCTAACAAACTGCTCCAAATATTCTCGCTCATCTGAAGAAAGACTAATTTCAATCATACACCCGGATATGAAGTACACCTTATTAAATGTAACGAAACTAAATTGTCACGACACTAGCTCTAGTAATTCTTCTATCTTCATCCCTAGCAACTCCTCTACAAGTGTAAGCAACTCATCCTATTCACTCTTTTCGATGAATTCCTCTTTGAACTGCACCCTTTTTTTTTTTCGGACACTTAGCTAAGACCAGATGGAACACAAAAGCTAGTGAATCTCGTAGACCAACTATTCAACACCGCTGTCAAGTACAAGAGTAAGAACTATTCCTAGATAACAATCATGTGAAAAACCAGAGAACTATCCACATACCTACAAAAACAGACCACTCCAAACTCCAAAACACCAACACCCACCTAACAAGACAACTCATCCTAAGCCTAACAAACACACAAGCCAAAGCAGCAGGAATAGAACAGAACAAACTCTAGCATCTTAAACAAAAAGCAAAAACAGACAAACCATTCTCACTCAACAAGCATACACTAGAACGGCTCTACAAACTAAGCAAAACTGCATAAGGGGAAGTTTTTTCTTCTCTTGTTTTATTACTCTAGTCGAGGGTATTCATGGCTATAACGATTGAAGCATTATATCCATTAGGTGCTGCTGTGTTCATATATTTGCTCAGACAAGTGATTGACAGCAGAGGAGGGATACGCGATTTTTTCTTCTCTCAAAAGATTGGTGTTGTCTCAAACCTCTCCATTATGATCCTCCTTGGATGGACAATAGCAACTTCTCTTGCTCTGTCCAAATACAAATACCAAGTTTTCTGGGTCTGCATGGCAGCAATGTTCTTGCTGTTTGCATTCCTAGTTCTCGCATTCAGGAAAACTATGGATCAATATTCAAAACGGATTTTGAACTCTTCTTCAAAAAGTTGCAGTTCTCCAAACGACCTCCCCTTACCATATCTCCTCCTTTCGGTTGTAACGATGCTGAATTTTGGTGTTATTGCAGGTCTAGCGGTGTTCTTTTGTATAGAAGAGATACAAAATGACGGGAATCTTTTGTTAGCAGCATTTATGCTGTTGCTCCCCTTCATGGTAACGCTTGTAGTCTACAAAATGATCTACATGTGGAGATTAGAATTCCGAGTGTACACAATAACCACGGACAGAGGAAGCATCCAAGGAACTGTTTATGACTATGGACGGTACGTATCTTTGTACGATGGAAAGCATATTCACAAAATACGAGAGGACAGCATTATAGCCTTGACCTTCAAGCCAGACATTTCGAAGCTAGACGAGCACAAAAGAGGAAAGTAGTGATGCCCGATAATAAGCTAGAATCCTTACTCGAAGAATCTACCGTTGGGTTTAGAGTCTTATGCAGAGAGATCAAGGACGCTCCAAGACAGATACCTCGGCCCAGTGGGAGTAAGGTAGTCAACGTCAAACGATCTTAAGTGGATGCAGCACTTAACGATACCTATCCAAAACGCATACCGCGATTAAAAATGGACTAACTAGAATAATTGGAAGAACTACGCATATATCTCCCTTTTTGTTCATCGCCAAGAAGCCTTCAGAACTGCGTAGAATCTCAGATCCAAAAGACTCAATTCCTATGATGCAAACACGATAGCCTACGAAGGTGACTAACTAACTGGAGAACGGATTTAAAAAAAAGGGCCTCCCTCAAAAGAACGCTACCTCTTTCACCACCGAGTATATCGGCCCTTGTGGTGTCAGCTCGCTTTTCATCAGTTTGAGCCGGTCTATTCGCAGTTCTCCGAACTCTTTGGAGGAGAAATCTTGCACAACTGGCAGTATCTTTGAGATGTTCGGGTCCGGCCCTCCTCTCCTGTCGAATTTGGTCCTTGCGGCGGTGAGATGTGGTATGAACGTCCTCTCCTCGGGGTCGAAACCATACCTTTCCAGTTCCTCTTCCAGGCTCTCCGCTATATCCAGAATGCTCTCGGCTCCGTCCAGCCCTACCCAGATGACACGTATCTTCTCCTCGCTGGGAAATACGCCTGTCCCCCGGAGGCAGCCTGTGATGGGCTGCATCCCATCCACGCTCCTCACCATTGCCTTCTCCACCTCATAGACCTTCTCCTCTGCTATGTCGCCGAGGAACTTGAGGGTGAGATGAAGGCTGTTCTGGTTGGTCATCTTCAGCCGCGCCCCCGTATCCTTCAACGCCTTCTGGAACTCGAAGAAGGTGTCGGAGATAGAAACGTCCACTGCTATGAATGCCCTGATAGTCATGGCCTGGGCTATCTTCCGAGAGATAATAAACCTACCGTTGCGATAATTTTTATATGCAAGGCGCTTTTGTGCGAGATGATGGGTGGATAGCGGCCGGTGGCATCGTCGGAACCAGAGGTTCCGCCTACCCCCGTCCCTCGCTCGCAAGCACCCCATGCGAACGGAAAGCCTCCTGGCTTTCCTCCACTGCGAGGAGCGCCAGGGCGCTCCTCCAGCTTTTGCGTTTGCTCGCAAAGGCTCACATACGCAAAAGGGCCGGTGGTCCAGAGGAATCGCAAGCGCTTCCTCCTCCCACCAACCCTTCACTCGCAAGCTCATTCAGGGCCGGTGGTCTAGTGGTTATGACGTCGCCCTTACAAGGCGAAGATCGGCGGTTCAATTCCGCCTCGGCCCACTTATTACCCAAATGCATCTTTTGCGTTAGCAAAAGGTCGGAAGAAGCCTAGCTTCCTCCAAGATATATTACCCAAGAGAGGCGGGATTGGCCAGTGGGATTAAGCAATAATTCCAGCGTGTCACCTTCGGTATCTGCATCGCACAGCGAATGGCTGGGCGGTAGGCGGGAACTCGTTTCCTCCAAGGTCGGCCCACCCCCACTTTACTCTGGAAACCTATTTATATAACCCCTGGGTGTCCATTCATCATGAGCGACGAGCCCTATACGGTGATCCAGCATCTCCATTGTCCTGTTTGCAACAAAGCTATTCCTCCGGACGAAGATTATTGTGGAGAGGAGTGTAAGGAGATATATGAGCGAAGGATGAAGAAGAAGCGTTTTATCAGCAATCTTTTCAACATGGTGGGTATCTTTATCATAATCCTGCTGGTCCTATCCTTCGTCGGCGCATAAGCTTTGAAGGGATGTCGATGAGGGTCGTGGTCGGGGGCACTTTCAACGTTTTGCACAAGGGCCACAAAGCCCTTTTATCCAAAGCGGCGGGTTTGGCAACGCATCTGTGTGTCGGCATTACGACGGATGAGATGGCGGGAAAGGGTCGTGATGTTCCGGTCAGACCGTATGAAGAACGAAAAGAGGAGGTCTGCTCTTTCTTGGACTCTTTGGATATGGGCGGAAGATATGTTATACGGCCTATAGGGGATGCGTTCGGTTTTGCCCTGGAAGAGGAGTTGGAGGCCATCGTTTCCGGCCCGACTGTCGTGAAGAACGTGGAGGCCATAAACATGGAGAGAAGGAGGATCGGTATTCCGGTGCTTGAGGTCTATGTGGTGGATATGGAGTTGGCCGATGACACCCGGCCCATAAGCTCTACGAGGGTGGTCCGTGGGGAGATGGATGTGGAGGGGCGGCGGGACTAGTCCTGCCCTATATGGCCCTACCCCGTCACTAGTTTCTCCACCCTCTGTTCCGCCTCTTCCAGTTCTTTCCTGCACTCTTCCGAGATGTTCTTTCCCTCTTCGTAGAGGGTCAGGCTCTCTTTGAGGGATGGCGGTTCGGTCTCCAGGGTGCGCACTATATCTTCCAGGCGGCCCATCTTGTCTTCAAAGCTCTTCTTCTCTTCACTCATCCTTTTCATCTCCTTTAGATGCATCTATGCTAGGTGTAGTACTATATGTCTCACTCTTATGTATGTCAAGTACCTTGACGGTCACCTCTCCGTCCTTGAACGTCAAGCGCAGCTCCTCTCCTCCTCCCAGATCGCTCACGCTGCTCACCAGTTTTTCGTTCCTCCTCACCAGGGCGTAGCCTCTCTTCAGTATCGAGGGTATGGCGGCGTTGTCCAATCGTTCCGCCCATCCCTGCCGATCCCTCAAAAGCTGTTCCAGAAATGTTTGGGCGGCCCGGTCTAGCCTCTCCTCCATCTCGTCGCATCGTCTGTGCCCTTGCTCCAGAAGCGCCTCCGGGCTGTTGGCTTCCAACCGTTCCCCGAGGCTTCGGAGAGTGTCCTTGTTCCATTCTATCATACCGCAGAGGGATGCTTTCAGCCTCCCTCTCCTG